>DATAXV010000111.1:0-5097 GCA_036272915.1 Candidatus Dormiibacterota bacterium | reverse complement strand
CGCCCGACCCAGCCGCCGCTCGTCCTCACCGACGAGCGTGGACAGACGGTCGGCCCGCTCGGCGAGCGCCGCGACGGCACCCTCCCGGCCGAGCATGCCGACGTGGCTCACGGCGCCGAGGAACTCAGGGAACTCCCGGCGCACCGGGCGCTGAGGGACCCGGACCTGATCGACGACCCCATGTACCGCCTCCTCGTCTCCCGGTCCCTGGCCGGCGAGGCGATCTTCACCACCAGCGACGGCATGCTCACGACCGCGATCCGCGGCGGTGAGGTCGACCGAGACGCCGGGCGGCTCCACGCGATCCCAGCCTTCAAGGTCCGCCAGCCGGACAGCGGCGACCCGAGCCTGGTCCAGAATCTGGCCGATCAATCGAGCAAGGAGCTGGGCGGTGATGCCGGCGCCCGGGTCGCCGACCAGGTCACCGCGTCACCCGAGAGCGTTCGGGTCTTCCTCCTCGACCAGCACTCGTCCCCCGCCTCCGACGGCAACGTCGCCATCGGTATGCACGCCCAGCTGGACGTCACCATGGAGGAACTCCTCCGCTCGCAGGGCTCGCGAGGCGTCGAGGGCAACCTCCATCCCCTGCCGGCGGAGCACGGGGCGTTCATCCCTCAGGTCACACGGCTGATGGCGATCCCGGACTTCGAGGGGACCCTCGCGGCGGCGACGCTCGCCGGATCCTTCGGCCCCGTTCGCGAGCAAGACGCGCGGCTCGTGGCCCGCCTCGCGCGCCGCAGCCTCGACGGCGACCCACGGCTCGAGCAGCGGTTGGAGGCGATGCAGCGCACGGTCCCAACTGTGCCGGATCGGGATCACGGGGACGCTGGGCACGGGCACTGACGACCGTCCCAGTTGAATCGTCGGCCAGCCACCGGGCCCGGGCGGCCCTCAGCTAACCGGGGGGACGCCGATCAGTTCAGATCCTTGAGCGACGGCCACTCTCGCCAGAGCGGCCTTCGCGGCGAGCGACAGACGAAGATCGGGTTTCCCTCCTCGTCGTTCTGGATGCCGTAGGAGTTGCGGATGGTCCCGACCCTGGTGACGCTCCCGAAGAGCCGGTCGAGATCCTGTCGCGGGTAGCCGACGGCGATGACCACCTGCGGGTCCATCCGGGCCGGCGCCCAGTAGTAGTAGGTGAGGTGCGGGCTGACCACCGGCGGCAGCTGGCCTGCTTTGGCGTAAAGGTCAAGCGCCCCCGCCTCGCCATAGTTGGACGCCAGGATCGTCGCTCCGCCCCGCTCCGACGCCGGAAGCGAGCCGTAGGCGCCCTCGACCTGGTGGACCATGGAGGGCCAGCCGTACATCTCGGCGAAGTCCGGCTGCTCCCGCCAGAGGCCGGACCTGGCGAATGAGCCGGCGGGCAGCACCGGGAGCTCGATCGGGAGCAGCACCAGGGTGACGGCGGTCGCGGCGACGACCAGGACCGAGCGCAGCAGCCGAGAGCCGAAGGCGCGCTCCACCCAGACCATGCCCGCCGCGTAGAGGACCGGGTAGACGGCGGCAGGGTAGTACGACTTGCCGTTCGAGATGAAGAAGAGCAGCTCGACCAGGATCGCCGCCCAGGCCATGGACCGGAACCGCCCCGACCGCCACAGCCAGACACCGCCGGCGACGGCCACCGGCAGCAGCACGGGCTGCACGGTGAGGACCTGCTCCAGCCAATAGGCGACCGGTCCGTCGGTGTTCCCGCGATGCTGCAGTGTGTAGGCGACGCTGATCCAGCCGTGCCCCAGCTGCCACCAGACGTTGGGTAGGAAGAGGGCCACGGCCAGGGCGACGCCGAGCCAGGGCCAGCGCGTCGCCAGGAGGCGCCGCGCCGGTGTGAGGAGCAGTCCGGCGGCCAGGGCGATTGCCAGCGCCGAGATCGTGTACTTGGTCTCAAGGCCGGCGCCCAGGGCCAGGCCGGCGAGGAGCCAGAGGCGGCGGTCGCCGCCGGCCAGGATCCTGACCACGATCCAGAGGAGGAGCGCCCAGGCGAGCTGGTCGAAGGCGTCGGTGCCGAAGATGAAGTCGGCCAGCAGATACACCGGCGAGATCACCACCGACAGCGCGGCGAGGACCTGCGCTGCCCCTCGGCCCCCCAGGTCCCGCGCGATCAGGGCCGCCAGCACCGCGACCAGCGCGCCGGCGAGGATGCTGCTGAACCGGAGCGCGACCAGGGAGTCGGGCGCGATCACCTGGACGAGCCCGGCGACCAGCGGGGTCACCGGAGGGAAGTCGACGTACCCCAGCTCCAGGTGATGGGCGCTGGCGAGGTAGTAGAGCTCGTCGCGATGCCAGCCGTACCTGGCCGAGACCGCCACGGAGAGAACGACCTTGATCGCCGCCACCGCCAGCACCGGGAGCCACCGCCATCGGATCGGCCCGGCGGTTCCCGCGCTCGGATCGACTGGTCCCGAGGGCGCCGCCTCCCCACCCTCAGTCAAGGCCCGTCAGGACCATCCGCGCCCGCGTCACGCGACGATGGTCGCACAAGGCCGGGCGCCGTCCACCGTCACGCGCCAGCGGGCGGCGCGGCCCCGCCCCCACCGCTACGATGGGCACGGCCCGGTCGCGGTGGCGAGGCTCCGGCGGTCCCTGTCAGCTGGCCCACCGCCCCGCCATCTGCCGGGTGGGGACGCTGAGGCGGTTGAAGGCGTTGATCACGGCGATGGTGAGGATCAGGGCGGCCAGCGTCGGATCGTCGTAGTGGTGGGAGGCCTCGTCGTAGACCTCGTCGGGCACGCCGTCGGGGCGGTCGCTGAGACGGGTCACGGCCTCGGTGAGGGCGAGCGCCGCACGCTCGGCATCGGTGAAGAACGTGGTGTCGCGCCAGGCGGCGACGGCATCCAGCCGCTCGTCCGTCTCGCCGGCCCTCCTGGCGTCGCGGGCGTGCACGGTGGTGCAGACGCTGCAACCGTTGATCTGGCTGGCGCGCAGGAGGACGAGCAGGCTCGTCTTGTGGGGAAGGTCGGACTGGGCGGCGGCGGCGCCGACGGCCCGGAGCGCCTCGAGGGAACCCGGCACAAGTTCCGTGGGACTCTTCATGCGAGCGGTCATAGTCTCTCTCCTGTCACATCGTTGGTCCGTTGGGGGTCATCGAGGTGACACTCGGCAACAGAGGGATGTGACTGATGAGCGAGAACCTGTGGCTGGCGGATCGATTCGAGGAGCACCGGGGTCACCTCCGCGCCGTCGCCTACCGCATGCTCGGCTCCGTCGCCGAGGCCGACGACGCCGTCCAGGACACCTGGCTGCGCCTCAGCCGCGCCGACCGCAGTGATGTCGAGAATCTGGGCGCCTGGCTGACCACCGTCGTCGCCCGTGTCTGCCTGAACATGCTGCGCTCGCGCAATCATCGCCGCGAGGACGCCTACGGCATCCACGTCCCCGACCCGATCCTCACCGGCGGCGCGGGCCAGCCCGAGGAGGAGGCGCTCCTCGCCGACTCGATCGGGCTCGCCCTCCTCGTCGTCCTCGACACCCTGACCCCGGCCGAGCGGCTGTCCTTCGTCCTCCACGACATGTTCCAGCTGCCCTTCGAGGAGATCGCTCCGATGGTCGGCCGGACGCCACAGGCGGCGAGACAGCTCGCCAGTCGGGCGCGCCGCCGGGTCCGGGGCGCGGACGTGCCCAGACCCGATCCCGACCTGGCCCGTCAGCGCGAGGTCGTCGACGCCTTCTTCCAGGCCGCCCGGAACGCCGACTTCGAGCACCTGGTCGCGGTCCTAAGCCCCGATGTCGTCTTCCGCACCGACGCCGGGGCCGGACGGCAGGCCTCGGTCGAGCTCCACGGCGCGACAACGGTGGCCAGGCACGCGCTGAGCGGCATCACCAGCAGCCTGCAGCGGCCGGCCGTCCACCTGCGCCCGGCGCTCGTCAACGGGGCGGCCGGCATGATCGTGACCACCCTCAGCGGCCGGCCCGTCACCGTGATCGGGTTCACGGTGACGGAGGGCAGGATCGCCGAGATCGACGCCGTCTCCGATCCCGACCGAGTCCGAGCGATCGTCGAGGCCGGCGCCGACCGGTGACGCCGGCTCCGGGATCAGCCTCCGATCAGCTCAGCCCCGCCCATGTACGGGCGCAGCACCTCGGGCACGGTCACCGTCCCGTCCTCGCGCTGGTAGGTCTCGATCACCGCGTCCCAGGTCCGGGGCAGGGCCAGGCCGCTGCCGTTGAGCGTGTGCAGGAACTGCGGGGCGTCGCCCGGCGCGGGGCGGAAGCGGAGATTGGCCCGCCTCGCCTGAAAGTCGTTGAAGACGGAGCAGGACGAGACCTCGAGGTACCGGCCCAGCCCCGGAGCCCACGCCTCCAGGTCGTACTTCTTGTACTGGGCGAAGCCCATGTCGCCGGAGCACATGGAGAGCACCCGGTAGTGCAGTCCGAGGCGACGTAGGACCTCCTCGGCGTCGGCGGTCAGCCTCTCCAGCTCCTCCAGCGACGTCTCCGGCGAGGTCAGCTTGACCAGCTCCACCTTGTGGAACTGGTGCATCCGGATCCAGCCCCGCGTGTCCTTCCCCGCCGAGCCCGCCTCCGACCGGAAGCAGGGAGAGAAGGAGACGTAGCGGCGCGGCAGCGTCGACCCCTCGAGGATCTCCTCGCGGTGGAGGTTGGTCACCGGCACCTCGGCGGTCGGGATCAGCCAGAGGTCGCGGTCCTCGATCCGGAAGGCGTCCTCGGCGAACTTGGGCAGGTTGGCGGTGCCGAACATGGCGTCGCTGCTGACCAGGTAGGGCGGGTTGATCTCGGTGTAGCCGTGCTCGCGGGTGTGCAGGTCCAAGAAGAACTGGATCAGCGCCCGCTCCAGCTGCGCGCCCTGCCCCTTGAGGAAGCCGAACCGGGCGCCGGATACCTTGACGCCCCGCTCGAGGTCCAGGATCCCCAGCTTCTCGGCGATGTCGAAGTGAGTCCTGGGATCGAAGGCGAAGGTCGGCTTCTCCCCCCACTCCCTGGTCACCACGTTGTCGGTCTCGTCCTCGCCGACGGGCACCGAATCGTGGAAGACGTTGGGGACCTCGAGCAGCAGCCGGTCGAGCTCGCGGCGAAGCTCGTCGGCCCGGCCCGTCTCCTCTCTCACCCGCTCGGCGAGCTGCTTGGTCTGGGCCAGCAGGG
>DATAXV010000110.1:0-55875 GCA_036272915.1 Candidatus Dormiibacterota bacterium | reverse complement strand
CCTTCTGGGACTCGGAGTCGTTCGTCCTGCCCGTGCTCACGTACACCGCGCCACAGGCCGCGGGCGACGCGCTCCGCTGGCGTCATGCCACCCTACCGGGGGCGCGGGAGCGCGCGCGTGTCCTGGGCCTGGCCGGGGCCTCATTCCCCTGGCGGACGATCACCGGAGCCGAGTGCTCGAGCTACTGGCCGGCGGGAACGGCAGCCTTCCACATCAACGCCGACGTCGCCGACGCGGTCCTCCGCTACCACGCCGCCACCGGGGACGATCAGTTCCAGTCCGAGGTGGGCGTCGAGCTGCTGGTCGAGACCGCCCGGCTCTGGCTCTCGCTCGGGCACCACGACAAGGACGGAGCCTTTCGCATCGACGGCGTAACCGGTCCCGACGAGTACAGCGCCATCGCCGACAACAACGTCTACACCAATCTCATGGCACAGCGGAATCTGCGAGGAGCGGCGAGCGAGGTTGCGGCTCATCCCGACCAGGCGAGACAGCTCGGAGTCAGTCCGGAGGAGACGGCCGCCTGGCGAGACGCGGCCGACCGCGTCGTCGTCCCATACGACGAGGCGCTTGGAGTTCATCCCCAGGCCGACGGCTTCACGCAGCACCAGCGTTGGAACTTCGAGGCCACCGGCCGCGATCACTACCCGCTGCTACTGCACTTTCCCTATTTCGACCTGTACCGCAAGCAGGTGATCAAGCAGGCGGATCTGGTCCTGGCCCTTCACCTGCGAGGGGATGCGTTCAGCAGCGAGGAGAAGGCGCGGGACTTCGCCTACTACGAGGGACTGACCGTGCGCGACTCGTCCCTCTCCGCCTGCACGCAGTCGATCATCGCCGCCGAGGTGGGCCTTCTTGAGCTCGCCTACGACTACCTGGGCGAGGCCGCGACGATGGACCTCAGGGACCTCGAGCACGACACCCGAGACGGGATGCACATGGCCGCGCTGGCGGGCTCCTGGCTTGCGGTGGTGGCGGGCCTGGGTGGCATGCGCGACCACGACGGCCGGCTCAGCTTCGCACCACGCCTGCCCGCCGCCCTCACAAGGGTCTGCTTCAAGATGGTCTTTCAGGGGTCGCTGTTGCTCGCCGACATCAACGCCCGGGAAGTCACGTACCGGGTTCTCCGCGGTCCTGCGCTGCAACTGACGCACGAGGGCGAGGCGCTGACGGTGGAAGAGGGAAAGCCGCTCTCTCGACGGATCCATCCACCCGACGTGGGTGAGCACCGCCCGACCCAGCCGCCGGGCCGCGCCCCGGCATCCCGCCGACGAGTGACATCCTGAGCCAGCTCTGCCGGTGATCGTCGAGCTCAACAGGCGACGGAGCCCCGAAGGACCGCCAGCGGCATCGCTGCCGCGACGCCATCCGACGCCTCCGGCGGAGACGCCTCAACCACCCCCGCACCAGCGTCGTTCCTCGCACGCTGGAATCGGCTGCCCCTCGCGCATGACGGACATCGGAGACCGAACTCGAGCCGCTCACCCCCTCACCACCCGTACCCGTGGCCACCTTCGCGACAGGTCTGGCCGGCGCCTCAGCCTCTGGTCGAACATCTCCTCGGTGATCTGCGCTGGGTTGCGGCGGAGCACGCCGTCGAACAGGTCGGTCAGGCCCAGAGGCGCGATCACCTCGAGGGCGTCATCCCGGTTCAGCCGGCAGGCGACGGCGGTGGCGGTCTCCGGCCAGGTCGACACCGCCTGCTCGATCGAGAGATACGGCTCGATCGGAACTCCGAAGCGCCGCTCGTACCAGAGATGTACACGGGCCTGGTTCCTTGCCTCGAAGGGGAGGCCGGGCGCGAGACGGCCCAACGACTCCTCCAGTTCCGCCTCGGTCTCGCTGGTCAGGTCGACCGGATCGTAGTAGGCGTAGTCCACGTCTCTAGGGACGGGGGCCGACGCCCCGCGAATGTGATCGAAGATGAGGTCCCGGACGGCCCCTGCGCCGATGACCCAGTTCGGGGCGGCCACGTCTCTACCCGCACGGAGGGCGTCCATCAGCCAACCACATCCGCGGATCAGCTCGACCAGCCTTCGCCGGTTTCGTCCATCCTCATCCACGAGGGGCAGATGCAGCTTCACCCTTGCCGGCGAGCACGACGAGGCGGCGAGCTGCCGCCACGTCCGGACTGCCGCTCAGGATTCGCGGCGCATCCTCAGCACGGCGCGGATCACGTTCGCCGCGAATCCACGACGCTGGAGCCGGCCGGCGAGACGCTCCGGCTCCAGCCGCCCCGACCGCTCCGCGAACTCCTGCGCGGCCTGCAGCTCGACCTCCGCGTCGACGTCGGCCAGAGCCCGCGCCACGACCTCCTGGGAGAGGCCCTTCTCCCTCAGCTCGGCCGCGATCGCGACCCGGCCGCGCTGCGTCACTCGCCGCCGGACCAGGCTGGCCGCGAAGGCATCGTCGTCGAGGTAGCCGGAATCGCGGAGCCGGACGAGGGCCTCCTCGACGTCCTCCCTGGCGCAGCCCTTCTGCTCGAGCTTGCGAGCCAGCTCAGCCGTTCCATGGGCGCGCTGGGCGAGGAGCCGGATCGCGACCTCGTAGGCGTCGGGGGCGGCCTCCGCGGTTCTCCCTGCCATCACCTGCCGTTGGCGGCCGCGGCGGGAGTGCCGTTGGCGGCGGGGGTGGCCGGCTCGGCCTTGGAGCGGGCGGCCGAAGCCGAGGTCACCAGCGGCACCGCAGCGCCCTGGGCCTTGGCCCGGACCTTGGCCTCGATCTCGTCGGCCAGCGTCGGGTTCTCGCGCAGGTAGTTGCGGACGTTCTCGCGGCCCTGGCCGAGGCGGACGTCGCCGTAGGACATCCAGGTCCCGCTCTTCTCGATGATGTCGTACTCGATGGCGGCGTCGATCAGGGCGCCATGGCGGGAGATGCCTTCGTTGAAGAGGATGTCGAACTCGGCCGCCCGGAAGGGCGGCGCCACCTTGTTCTTGACCACCTTGACCTTGACCCGGTTGCCGATGCTCTCCAGCCCGACCTTGATGACCTCGACCTTACGGATGTCGAGGCGCACCGACGAGTAGAACTTGAGGGCGCGGCCGCCCGGCTGAGTCTCGGGGTTGCCGAACATGATCCCCACCTTCTCGCGGAGCTGGTTGAGGAAGATGACGGTGGTGCTCGACTTGGAGATGGCGGCGGTCAGCTTGCGCAGGGCCTGAGACATGAGGCGAGCCTGAAGGCCGACGTGGCTGTCGCCCATCTCACCCTCGATCTCGGCCTTGGGCACCAGGGCGGCGACGGAGTCGATCACGATCACGTCGACCGCGCCGCTGCGGACCAGCACCTCGACGATCTCCAGCGCCTGCTCACCGGTGTCCGGCTGCGAGATCAGGAGGTCGTCGATCTTGACGCCGATGCACGAGGCGTAGATCGGGTCGAGGGCGTGCTCGGCGTCGACGAAGGCGGCGATACCGCCCTGCTTCTGGGCCTCGGCCACCACGTGGAGGGCGAGCGTCGTCTTGCCGGCCGACTCGGGGCCGTAGATCTCGACCACACGGCCGCGGGGCATACCACCGACGCCCAGCGCCAGGTCCAGGGGCAGGGAGCCGGTCGGGATCACGCTCACGTCGCGATTGGCGGCGACCTCGCCCAGCTTCATGATCGCGCCCTTGCCGTAGCTGCGCTCGATCTGCTGGATGGCCGTACCGAGGGCCTTGTCCTTCTCCACGGTGCTTGTCTCCTCGCTGCTGTGCCGCTGCTTCATCTGCATTCTGCTACTTGGGATGAGTCTGCGAGTCGCTGATGCGCGTGATCACGTCTTAACGAACCCCCCGCACTCCGACCGTAGTGATTCTACGAACGAGCGTTCGATCTGTCAAGCGCGCCGAGACACTCGGCGACCATGGTCAGAGCCTCCTGGACGGCGCTCCGGCGATTGGTCCGGCGGTCCCCGTCGAAGACGAAGCGCCGCCCCTGGCTCTGGCCCGGGCCGTCCAGCCAGATGTGGGTCAGGCCGACCGGCTTGTCGGTGCCGTCGGAGCCGGGACCGGCGATGCCGGTGATGGCCACGCCCCAGTCGGCCTGGAGGCGCCGGCGGACGCCCTCGGCCATCGCCCTGGCCGTCTCCGCGCTGACCGCGCCGTGGGCGCTCAGGACCTCGGCGGGGACGCCGAGCTCGGCCTCCTTCACCTCGTTGGCGTAGGCGACGATGCCGCCCTTGAACCAGTTCGAGCTCCCGGGCAGCTCGGTGAGGCTGCCGCCGAGCAGGCCGCCGGTGCAGGATTCCGCCGTGGCCAGGCGCAGGCCGAGGCTGGTCAGCCGCTCGGCGATGGCGGGTACCAGCGGGCCTGCGGGGCTGCCGGTGTCGGCCGCCGTCTCCGGCTCGGCCGCCTGGGCGGCGGCGCGGCCGGTGCCCCACCAGATGTCACGGAAGCGCCAGAGGTAGTCGAGGCCGCTGGCGACGGTGAAGACGAGGGCCACGCCGATCGCGACCAGCGCCGGGATGTGCAGGACCGGGTAGGGCGGGCTGAGGATGAGCAGGGTCACGGCGATGATCTGAAGGACCGTCTTGGTCTTGCCGAAGGGCGTGGCAGCGACGACGCCGCGGTCCGCCCGCAGCGAGCGGAGGACGGTGATCAGGAGCTCGCGGCTGAAGATGATGACGACCACCCAGGCGGGGAGCAGCCCGATCTGGACCAGGGCGATCAGCACCGACAGCACGAAGAGCTTGTCGGCCAGTGGATCCAGGAACTTGCCCATCTCGGTGACGGTGCCGCTGGCCCGGGCCAGGTTGCCGTCGATGAGATCGGTGGCGGAGGCGATCAGGAACACCGCGGCCGCGATCTGGTCGTGGTGGGGGAAGGCGACCAGCAGCAGGACCATCAGGATCGGGATGGCGACGACGCGGCTGAGCGTCAGGGCGTTGGGAAGATTCACTACAAGATGCATTCTGACCGCAGGCGCCGGGCCGGGGGGGACGGTCAGGTCGGCTCAGCCCTCCAGGCCGAGGCGCTCCAGAAGGTCATCCACGTCGGGCAGGGTCATCAGCACCTCCCGCGACTTGCTGCCCTGATAGGCACCGACCACGCGCTGATCGGCCAGCTGGTCCACAATCCTGCCCGCCCGGGCATAGCCGACGTTGAGCTTGCGCTGGATCAGGGAGACGGAGGCGGTGCCCTCGGCGCAGATCGCCCGCGCCGCCCGCGGGAAGAGCGGGTCGAGCTTGCGCGAGCTGCCCTCGTCGCCCGAACCGGGGCCGGTGGCGCTCTCGAGGACCTGGTTTATGTAGCTGGGGTCGGCCTGGCGCTTCCAGAACTCGACCAGGCTCTCGACCTCCTTGTTGCTGACCCAGGCACCCTGAACGCGAAGCGGCTTGCCCGCGTCGATCGGCTGGTAGAGCATGTCGCCCCGGCCGAGCAGCTTCTCGGCGCCGGCCGTGTCGAGGATGACCCGGCTGTCGACCTGCGAGCCGACGGCGAAGGCGATGCGGGAGGGCATGTTCGCCTTGATCAGCCCGGTGATGATGTCGGTCGACGGCCGCTGGGTGGCGACGACGAGGTGAATGCCGACCGCTCGGGCGAGCTGGGCGATGCGGCAGATCAGCTCCTCCACCTCCCCCGCCGCGACCATCATCAGGTCGGCGAGCTCGTCGATGACGACGACGATGTAGGGCAGCCGGCGGGCACGCTGGGCGTCGGCCTTGTCGTTGTAGGCCTGGATGTTGCGGACGCCCTCGGCCGAGAGCAGCCGGTAGCGGCGGTCCATCTCGACCACCGCCCAGCGGAGCGCGGCCGAGGCCTCGTGCGACTCGGTGATGACGGGGACCGCCAGGTGCGGAAGGGCGTTGTAGAAGGTCAGCTCCACTCGCTTGGGGTCGATCAGGACCAGCCGCAGCTGCTCGGGTGTCGCCTGCAGCAGCAGGCTCGAGATCAGGGCGTTGATGCAGGAGCTCTTGCCCTGGCCGGTGGCGCCGGCGATCAGGAGGTGAGGCATGCGGGTCAGGTCGGCGACGATCGGCCGGCCGCTGACGTCGTTGCCCAGGGTGACGGAGAGGCCGAACCCGGCGCCGAAGAAGTTGGGCGCCTCGACGACCTCGCGGATCGAGACCGTCGCCGCCGCCTTGTTGGGCACCTCGACGCCGATCGCCGACTTGCCCGGGATCGGGGCCTCGATCCGGAGCGGGGAGGCGGCCAGGGCCAGGGCCAGGTCGTTCTGCAGCGCGACCACGCGCTTGACGGCGACGCCGGCGGCGGGCTGGAGCTCGTACTGGGTCACGGCGGGACCGGAGTTGACGTCGATCACCCGGGCCTGGACGCCGAACGTCTCCAGCGTGTTCTCGATCACCCGGACGTTGCGCTTGATCTCCTCGTCGATCCGCTCCCGCTTGGCCTTGACCGTCTCGAGCAGGGAGACCGGGGGCAGCCTCCACTCGATCCCCTCCCACTCGTCCTCGTCGTCCTCGGGGTCGGCGGTGACGCGGAGCACCTCAGGCTCCACCCGCTTCGCCGCCGGAGGCCGTGCCGCCACGTCCTCGGCCCAGGTCGCCTCGGCCTGGGCCAGGGTCTCCAGCGCCTCCTCCGGGTCGTCGATGCCGGGTTCGGGATCGACGAAGTCGGCGTCGTCGATGATGGTCGGCTCCGGCCCCACCGGGTCGTGCGTCGGGACCGGCTCCGGCTCGGCCACCGTGTCCGTCGCCGCTCCGACCGGATCGTCGGCGTGCGAGAACCTCGAGTGGACGCCGTCGAGCCAGCTCCTGACGCCGGCCATCCTGTCCTCGGAGGCGGCCGCCTCCGGCTCGGGCGCCGGCTGCCGCCGCGGGGAGCGAGCCGATCCGCCAGCCGCCTTGCCCTGCGAGCGCTGCACCAGCTCCTCCACCCGCTGCCGCTCGGCGTAGGCGGCGCGCGCCGCCTGGGTCATGCCCAGCACGGCGTCGCCGACGCTGAAGTGGAAGGCGACGACCAGGCTCAGCAGCAGGACAACGACCAGCAGGAGGATGGCTCCGGCGTCGCCGACGAGGGCGACCAGGAGTCCGGAGACGACGTGGCCGACGGCACCGCCCGCGTCCGCCCTGACGATGGTGAGCAGCCCGAAGACGGCGGCGACGCCGATCAGCACGGCGACCGCGTCGCGCGGCCGCGGAAGGACCCGGACCGGCCAGATCAGCAGCCCGCCCAGGGCCAGCGCCGCGGCGACCGGCAGCGGCCAGCCGAAGCCGAAGGTCTGGAAGATGCCGCGGTGCATGGTGGCGAGGACCGGTGGCGCCCCGCCCACGACCATGGCGATCGCGGAGAGGAGGGCGGCACCCATGATCACCAGGCCCGCGCCCTCGCGCACCTGCTCCGGGGTGAGCAGCGGCTGGCTGGGTGCCTTCCGGCCACGCTTGACCGTCCGCGTCCGGGTTCCCCGACGCGCGGTCTTGGTTGCTGATCGTGTGGTTCGTGTGGTGCTGCGACGCAAGGTGAGATTCCGTGGGGCCGCTGGGAGCCGCCCCAACAGGATTATAGGTTCCGTCCCCCCGGATCCCAAGGCCCGGTGCCGCCCCGCCGTCGCGACGCGGCGGCGGGGACGGGCTGGGCGGCTACGTCGGCTGGCCGGCGCAGGCGTACGCGGACCTGGCCGGGCTCGGCAGCGAGCTCACGCCGGTGGGCAGCGCCCCGTGGGTCGCGTAGTAGGCGAGGTCGGCGGCCAGCGCCGGCGTCTGCGAGGCGTCGGCGGCGGCGGCCCACTCGTAGACGTCCGCCCCGGGCAGCTGGTCGAGCGGGCCGTAGGCGTAGTAGAAGGGGGTCGAGCCGGGATCGTCACCGGAGGGGTTGCTCCAGCCGCAGACGTTGTAGTCGAGCGCGTCGGCGGCCGCCGATCCGACCGCGATGACCAGGTAGTCGCCGCTCAGGGTCGCGCCCCATGCGTTGTCGAAGCTGGTCGTGACCTGTGCGGCGGGCAGTCCCGCCGCGGCCGCGGCCGACTGCGCCGAGGCGGCGTCGGCGGGGGTGGCGGCGTAGAGCAGCACGGTGTCGGCGAAGGTGGCGGGCGATGCCGGCAGCGCCGAGCCGGTCCACGGGCCGGCGGGCGCGGCCGCCTGGTCGGCGCTGTCCTGTCCGCCCGAGGCGAGGAAGAGCCGCTGGGGCTGGCCCGCCCACTGGTAGGCGTCGGCACCGAGGATGCCGCTCGCCGAGCCCGGCAGCGCCTGAGCCTGCCAGCCCTGGCCGGCGGAGTAGGTGACCGAGGGGCCGGAGGCGGTGAGGTAGTAGACCTCCTCACCGAGCGCCCCCGAGGCCTCCAGGTAGCTCGTCGCCTCCAGCGCGGTCGCCGGGGACGGCGCTCCGGGCAGCACCTGGGTCGTCCAGAGCGCCGGGTTCCGGCGCGTCGCGGCCAGGCGCCCTTGGCCGTCGACGAAGAGGACGCGGACCTGGTCGGCGCCCGTGCTGACCGCCGAGAGCGGGCTCTTGGGGTTCACGCCGAACGCCACCGGCGAGACGATCCAGCCGCCGCCGACGCTCGCCGCCGCCATCAGGGTCTGTCCGCTCAGATAGAAGAGGTCGACGCCGGCGCCGGCCGGCGTGACCGTGTCGGCGACCGCCAGCGACCCCGGCGTCCCCGTGTGGGTGCCGGGGATCGTGCTCGTGGTCCAGGATCCGCCGGCCGCCTCGGTCTCGGCCAGCTGCCCGGCCGCGTCGACGTAGAAGATGGCGGGGCCGGAGCCGCCGGAGCCGGTTCCGGTGGTGGCGACGATCGCGCTGCCACCGGCGGGCTGCCCGGCCAGCGCCTGGCTGGTCCATCCCGAGGCACCCAGATAGGTCTCGGCCAGGGTGCCCCCTGAGGAGTAGTAGGCGTGGGGGATCATGGCGTAGGCGGCGGCCGCATCCGGGTAGCTGAGCGAGGTGAGCCCGCTTCCGGCGTCGAGGGAGCCGGGGAGCGCCTGCTGCAGCCAGCCGGCGCCGTCCCAGACGTCGCTGACCAGCCCGGAGCCCTTGCCGGGCAGAAACAGGTACTGGTCGACCGGCCCGGGGCTGTACCAGACGGCGGGGCTGATCGCGTCCGCCACCGTCGAGGAGGAGCCGACCACGTCGACGTCCTGGGTGCGGGTGGTGACGGTGCCGGCGCTCGAGGTCGCGGTCAGCGTCACCGGGTAGATCCCGGCCTCCGCGTAGACGTGGCCGGCCTGGCCGCCGGTGACGTCGGTGGTGCGGCCGTCGCCGAACGTCCACTGGTAGGTGGTCGAGCCGCCGGAGGAGGCGCCGAGCGCGGAGAAGTCGAGGCTGGTGCCGACCACGGCGCGGCTCGGACCGCTGACCGCGGCGACCGGGTTGGGCACCCGCGGGCCGGCGGGCGGCGCGACCAGCACCCACTGCTCGCCCTGGTTCCAGACCTGCGAGGCCCAGGTCGTCAGGTTGATGTCGGTGTCGTACTCGACGCTGATGTTGGTCGAGCCCAGGAAGTCGCCGTTGACCAGGTCGACGGTCCCGTCGGCGTTGACCGAGGAGACGATGCCGACGTGGTCGGCGTAGGTGGAGCTGGACACCGTGCCCGGCGGGAAGAAGACCACGGCATCGCCGACCGCGGGCGTGCCGCCGTCGATCGGCAGCGACTCCTTCACCGCCAGTCCCCACTGATAGAAGGAGACCGACCCGGCGTTGATCAGGCCCATGTCGGCGGTGACGCCTGCCTGCTGCCAGACCCACTTGGCGAAGTCGGAGCACCAGGCCTCGTTCTCGTTCTCCACGTTGAGGTTGGCGTTCAGGCCGCAGCCGTCGGCGTTCGGGGACTGCGCGCCGACAAGGGTCGAGTAGGGGTCGCAGTCGACCCCGCTGAAGCTGGTCTCGGCCGGCAGGTCGCTGACGCCGACCTGGGTCAGGGCGGTGTGGGCGATCCGCTCACCGAGGCCGGACCCGGTGGCGGCCTGGGCGGCGGCGCTGGCGGCGCGGCTGCGCTGGGAGGCGGTGACCCCGTCGCAGATCGACGGGCGGGCCAGGCCCCAGGCGCTGATCAGCGACTGCGGGAGCCCGGTGCCGCATCCGTAGGGACCGGAGACGACGACGCGCCAGGGGCCGCCCGGCGACTGGCTGAAGACGGCGCTCGCGGCCCCGTCCTGGAAGGCGGACTGGACCCCCGACGCCGCCGAGGCGGCGGGGACGAAGTCGGCGATCGCCCACTCCACGCCGGACACCGATCCAGTGTGCAGCGAACCCGCCCGGACGCCGCCGACGGCGCCGGCGGGGAGATGGCGGGCGGCGGCGTAGGCCCCCTCCAGGGCCGCCGTGGTCCCGGTCGCGCCCGAGCTCGGACGCGTCGCCGCGTACGCCGGCCCGCCGTCGAGCAGGTACAGGCCCAACGGCAGGATGATCAGAGTCGCCAGCGCCAGCAGGCGCGGGCCCAAGAACCGTCTCACCTAGCAGCTCCCTCCCTCGTTGGCCCGACCGGCGAACGGTTCGGGCTCCTCGTCATCACTCCCCGCCGAATGCGCCGAGCACAGGTTTTGTAGCAGGATCGCGGACGGCGGTCAAGGAATCCGGCCGCGGGCCGGACCGAGTCAGAGCTCGGTGACGACGGGGATGATCATCGGCCGGCGGCCGGTGCGCTTCCAGACCAGCCGGCTCAGCGTGTCGTGGACCAGCTCCTGGACCACCCCGACGTTCGGCCGCGTGCCCACCTGGCGGAGGGCGGTGACCACGGCCGAGCCCGCCGCCTCCTCCAGCTCCTGGGAGAGGTCGGGGCCGATCAGGCCGCGGGAGATCAGCTCGGGGCCGGTCCGCAGGCGACCGGTGTCGCGGTCGATGCCGAGGGCGGCGACGAGCATGCCGTCCTGCGACATCTGCCGGCGGTCGCGCAGCACGACCTGCTCGACGTCGCCGATGCCCAGCCCGTCGACGAAGACCAGGCCGGAGATGTTCTCCTCGGTGACGGTGATGCTGTCCGGCGTGAGCTCGACGATGTGGCCGTCCTCGATGACCCGGATCCGGTCCCGGGGTATGCCGGTCGACTCCGCCAGCTCGGCGTTGTGATGGAGCAGGCGGTAGTCGCCGTGGACGGGCACGAAGAAGTGCGGCCGGATCATGCCCAGCACCTCGCGCAGCTCCTCGCGGTAGGCGTGGCCGCTGACGTGGACCTTGCCCGTCTCCGCGTAGAAGACACGGGCGGCGCCATGGCGGTAGAGGTTGTCGATGGTGTGGTTGACGAGGTGCTCGTTGCCCGGGATGGGCCGGGCCGAGATCACCACCCAGTCGCCCTCGCGGACGTTGACGGCCTGGTGCTGCCGGGCGGCGAAACGGGCCAGCGCGGAGACCGGCTCGCCCTGGCTGCCGGCCGTGAGCAGCACCAGCCGGGGGTCCTGGTCGGCCCGGGGCAGGCGCACGTGCAGCCCCTCGGGGACGTCCAGGTAGCCGAGCTCGCGCGCCGTGTGGAAGGCGTTGCGCATGCTCCGGCCGGCGACCGCGACCCGCCGGTCGTGGCTGGCGGCGAGCGCCACCACCCGCTGCAGGCGGTGGATGTTGGAGGCGAAGGTGGTGACGATGATGCGACCCGGGGCCTCGTCGAAGATGGCCTCGAAGGGGCCGCTCAGGTCGCGCTCCGAACCGCTCCTCCCCTCCCGCTCGGCGTTGGTCGAGTCGCCGAGCATGAGCAGCACGCCCTCCTCGCCGAGGCGGCGGAGGCGGTCGACGTCGGTGCCGTAGCCGTAGGGCGGGTTCTGCTCGAGCTTGAAGTCGCCGGTGTAGAAGACCCTCCCCACCGGCGTCTCGATGCTGAAGGCGAGGGCGTCGGGGATGCTGTGGCAGACGGCGATCGCCTCGACCCGGAAGGGGCCGACCTGGACCTTGTCGCCGGGACGGATCTCGCGCAGGAGGGCGGAGCTGAGGAGCCGGTGCTCGCGCAGCCGGTGCTTGGCCAGGCCCAGCGTCAGGCGGGTCCCGTAGACGGGGACGTTGACCTGCTTGAGCAGGAAGGGAAGACCGCCGATGTGGTCCTCGTGCCCGTGGGAGAGGAAGACGGCGACGATCTTCTTGCCGTTCTCGCGGATGTACGAGATGTCGGGGAGGACGATGTCGATGCCGGGCATCTCGTCGTGCGGGAACATGAGCCCGGCGTCGATGACCAGGACCTGGTCCTCCCACTCGAGCGCCCACATGTTGAGGCCGACCTCACCGAGGCCGCCGAGGGGTATGTAGCGCAGCGCCGGAGAGGAGGTGTTCTGGGTGCGAGGGATGGTGCTTCCGGCCCCGGCGGCTAGCGTGCCGGGGACACCGCCTCCGCCAGGGTGAGCAGGTCGCCCATGCTCCGCGCCAGCCCGGCCAGACGCTCGAGGTCCGCTGCGGGGAGGTCGGTCATGGGCAGCCGGAAGGGTCCGACCCGGAAGCCGAGGTGTCGCAGCAGCGACTTCAGCGGCATCGGGTTCGAGGCCATGCCCAGCAGCGCCCCGCAGAGCGGGAGCAGCGCCAGGTGCAGGTCCCTGGCCTCGGCCGGCCTGCCCTCGAGGTGAGCGTCGATCATGCGGCGGATGGTGAGCCCGGCGACGTGGGCGGCGACCGAGATCACGCCGTAGCCGCCGATGGCGAGGACGGGCAGCAGAAGGTTGTCGTCGCCCGACCAGATCTCGAAGCCCTGGGGCGCGCCGCCGCTGATGGCACCGATCTGGTCCAGGTCCCCGCTCGACTCCTTGACCCCGACGATGCCCGGCTCGGCGGCGCAGCGCAGGGTGGTCTCCGCGGTCATGTTGATGCCGGTCCGGCCGCGGATGTTGTACATGATCACCGGCCCGACCTGGCTCATCGCCCGGAAGTGCTGGTACATGCCCTCCTGGGCCGGCTTGTTGTAGTAGGGCACGGTCCCGAGCAGCGCGTCGGCGCCGACCGCCATCGCCTGCTCCGAGAGGTGCACGGAGTGGCGGGTGTCGTTGGTCCCGGTGCCGGCGACGACGGCGGCGTCGCCCACCGCCTGCTTGACGGCGCGGAACAGCTCGACCTTCTCGGTGTCGGTCAGAGTCGGCGCCTCGCCCGTGGTGCCGGCGACGATCAGGCCCTCGGACCCGGTGTCGCAGAGATGGCGGGCGAGCTGCTGGGCTCCGTCCAGGTCCAGCGACCCGTCATCGCGGAAGGGCGTTGCCATGGCGGTCAGGACGCGGCCGATCTTGGTCAACTCGCCCTCCTCAGAGCGCCCGTCTCCAGGGCCCGCTCAGCGATCTGCACCGCGTTCAGCGCGGCGCCCTTGCGCAGGTTGTCGGAAACGATCCAGAAGGCCAGCCCGTGGCTGTCGGAGAGGTCGTTGCGGATGCGGCCGACGTAGACCTCGTCCTTCCCGGCGACGGACTGGGGGGTCGGGTACAGCTTGGCCACGGGGTCGTCCTCGACGATCACGCCGGGCGCGCTGCCAAGCAGCGTCCGCGCCTCGTCGGCGGTGATCATCTTGTCGGTCTCGATGAAGACCGACTCGCCGTGGCCGATCGGCACGGGGATGCGGACGCAGGTGGCGGAGATGCGCAGGTCGGGGCGGTGGAGGATCTTGCGGGTCTCGTTGACCAGCTTGATCTCCTCCTCGTTGTAGCCCTCCTCGGCCGGCTTCCAGCCACCCGGCACCGCGTTGTGGGCGAGCTGGTGGGGGTAGACGACGGTCTCCGGCGTATGCCCGCTGGCGATCGACGAGATCTGGTCCTGCAGCTCGTCGACCAGCGCCTTGCCGGCGCCGGAGGCGGCCTGGTAGGTCGAGATCAGCACGCGCCGCAGCCCGACCGCCTGGGCGAGGGGCTTGAGGACCACGCTGAGCGGGATCGCGCAGCAGTTGGGGTTGGCGATGATGCCCTCGTGCTCGGCGATGTCCTGAGGGTTGACCTCGGGCACGACCAGAGGCACGTTCTCGCGCTGCCGCCAGGCGGAGCTGTTGTCGATGACCAGCGCTCCCGCCTCGACGGCGGGCGGCGCGTAGACGAGGGAGACGTCGGCGCCGGCGCTGAAGAGCGCGATGTCGACGTCGTCGAACGAGTCCTCGGTCAGCTCCTCGACCTGGACGGTCCTGCCGTTGCAGCGCGCCTCGAGCCCCACCGAGCGGGCCGAGGCCAAGGCCTTGAGCTTGCTGATCGGGAACTGGCGCTGTTCCAGCACACGGAACATCTCGCGACCGACGACGCCGGTCGCCCCGACCACAGCAACACTCACAGGGGCTGACATTGCACGAAGTGTAGCTGGCGACCCCGGGACCTGTCAGACCGGGTTGGGCACTCGGCACCCGGGACCGGCGTCCCGAACCCGCCGGCCGGATTCCGGCGGGGGGCGCCGGCACCGTCGCTGAGGTGGCTCAGCTCAGCCCCAGCAGGGCGTCCAGACCCCGGTGGAAGCGGGGCGCGCGCACCAGCTCCCGGATGGCGATCAGGACGCCGGGGGCGTAGGCCTCGCGACCGGTGGTGCGGTGGGCCAGGCTCAGGGTCTGGCCCTCGGCGCCGAAGAGCACCTCCTGGTCGGCGACGACGCCGGGCAGGCGCACCGAGTGGACGCTGACACCACCCTCCTCCCCGCCGCGCGCGCCGGGCAGGGTCACCACCGCCGGATGGGCGGCGGTGAAGGTGCCGGCCGCGGCCAGGCGCCGGGCCGTGGAGAGCGCCGTGCCCGAGGGGGCGTCGCGCTTGCCCTGATGGTGCTGCTCGATGACCTCGACGGCCTCGAAATAGGGCGCCGCCTTCTCCGCCAGCCAGATCAGGAGCACCGCGCCGAGCGCGAAGTTGGGGGCGACGATGCCGCCCAGGCCGGCCCGCGCGCAGGCGGCCTCGAGCTCCTGGACGGCCTCCTCGGAGAGCCCGCTGGTGCCGATCACCGGCACCGCGCCGGCCTCGACCGCGGCCAGGGCGTTGGCCCGGGCCGCCTCGGGCCGGGTGAACTCGACCAGGACCTGGGGACGGTGACGCCGGAGGAAGTCTCCGACGTCGCCGCCGCTTCCGAAGCCGCCCACGTACTCGATGTCGGGCGTGCTCTGGAGCACCGGCACCAGAGCCCGTCCGACCCGGCCCTCATGGCCGGCGAAGGCGACCCGAATGGTCTGGGTCAGTTAGTGACCGTCCCGCCGCGGGGGGCGAGGACCGCGGGGGCCGCCGCGGCCTCCGTTCCGGTCGTTGCGGCTGTCCTCGACCGGGGGCAGGGCCAGGGCCGCGGCGACCGCGTCCATGTCGATCTGCTCCTCGATCGCCTCACCCTTGCTGCTCAGCTCGTCGATCGCGGCCTGGCGGCTCAGGTTGAGACGGCCCTGGCTGTCGATCTCGGTCGCCTTGACCACGATCTCGTCGCCGACGTTGACCACCTCCTCGACCCGGCCGACCCGGTGGTCGGTGAGCTTGGAGATGTGGACCAGTCCGTCCTGGTTGGGCAGGACCTCGACGAAGGCGCCCAGGGAGGGCATGATCCTGACCACCTTGCCGTGGTAGATGATGCCCACCTCGACCTCGTCGGTCAGGCTCTTGATCCAGTCGATCGCCTTCTTGGCGCCGGCCTGGTCGCTGGAGGCGACGAAGACCTTGCCGTCGTCCTCGACGTCGATCTGGCAGCCGGTCTCCTCGACGATCTTGCGGATCATCTTGCCGCCGGGGCCGATCACGTCGCGGATCTTGTCGGGGTTGATCTGCAGCGCGGTGATGCGCGGCGCGTAGGCGCTCATCTCCTTGCGCGGCTCGGGGATGACCTCGAGCATCTTGTCGAGGACGGCGAGCCGGGCCTCCTTGGCCTGCGCCAGCGCCTCCGCCATCGTCTCCTTGGGGAGACCCTTGACCTTGATGTCCATCTGCAGGGCGGTGATGCCGGTGTCGGTGCCCGCGACCTTGAAGTCCATGTCGCCGAGCGCGTCCTCGACGCCCTGGATGTCGGTCATGATCGCGTAGCGGCCCTCACGGGTCACCAAGCCCATGGCGATGCCCGCCACCGGCTTGGCGATGGGGACGCCGGCGTCCATCAGGGACAGCGTCGAGCCACAGACCGACGCCATCGAGGTGGAGCCGTTGGAGGAAAGGATCTCCGAGCTCAGCCGCATCGTGTACGGCCACTCCTCGAGCGTGGGCAGGACCGGCACCAGCGCCCGCTCGGCGAGCGCGCCATGGCCGATCTCGCGCCGGCCGGCGCTGCGCAGCGGCTTGGCCTCTCCGGTCGAGTACGGCGGCATGTTGTAGTGGTGCATGTAGCGCTTCGAGTCTTCCAGGCCGAGCCCGTCCAGCCGCTGGGCGTCGGACATGGTACCCAGGGTGAGAATGGTCAGGGCCTGGGTCTGGCCGCGCTTGAACATGCCCGATCCGTGGGTGCGGGGCAGGACCCCGACCTGGACCGTGATGTCGCGGAGCTCGCGGGTGGTCCGGCCGTCGATGCGGACCCCCTCCTCGATCACCCGCTTGCGCACGGTGTCCTTGAGCTTCTTCTCGAACAGGGTGCCGAGGATGTCGGCCGCCTCCGGGAACCGCTCCGAGAGGGCCGCCTTCATCTCCTTCTTGAGCGCCGAGATCTGCTTCTCGCGGAGCGCCTTGTCGGGGTGGTAGGCGACCTGCTGCAGCCGGCCGTCGAGGAAGGAGGCGACGGCCTCGACCACCTGCTGGTCGTACTCGACCGGCGGCACCTCGAGCCTCTCCAGGCCGACCTCGGCGCGGAGCTCATTGAGCGCCTTGCAGATCTCACGGATCGCCTCATGGGCAACCGAGAGCGCGTCGATCACGGTGTCCTCGGACACCTGATTGGCCCCCGCCTCGACCATCAGGATGGCCTCCGCGGTCCCGGCCACGGTCAGGTCGAGGTCCGAGCGCTGCATGTCGGGCATGGTCGGGTTGACGACCAGCTCGCCGTCGATGAGGCCCACGCGGACCGCTCCGACCGGGCCCTGGAAGGGGATGTCGGAGATGTGCAGGGCGGCCGAGGCGCCATTGATGGACAGGATCGACGGGTCCGACTCCATGTCCGCGGAGAGGACGGTGGAGACGACCTGCACGTCGTTGTGGAATCCTTCGGCGAAGAGGGGCCGGATCGGCCTGTCGGTGAGACGGGCGGTCAGGATCGCCTCGTTGGTGGGTCGACCCTCGCGGCGCATGATCGAGTGAGGGATGCGGCCGACCGCGTAAAGCTTCTCTTCGTAGTCGCAGGTGAGGGGGAAGAAGTCCACGCCCTCGCGGGGCTCCTTGGACATCACCGCCGTGCTGAGGACGACCGTGTCCCCCATGCGGATGATCACGGCTCCGTTGGCCTGCTCGGCGACCGAGCCGGCCTCCAGGGTGATCCGCTTGCCCGCTACCTCAATGCTTTTGGTGACAACTGCCACGCGTAACTAACCTCCGGTCTAGGAGGCCAGGTGCCTAGCAGCCGGCGTCGAAGCCTCACTTCGAGGCCGGGTGATAGGGGCCTGAACCCCCCGAAAAATAACTCGGGCGGCCACTTTTCAGTGCCCGCCCGGCTCACTATCTCCTGATGCCCAGCTTGGCGATCAACGAGCGATAACGCCCGATGTCGTTGCGGGCCAGGTAGTTGAGCAATCGACGCCGCTTGCCGACCAGGATGAGCAGACCACGACGCGAGTGGTGGTCCTTCTGGTGGCTCCGTAGATGCTCGGTCAGACGCTTAATGCGCTCGGTGAAAAGCGCGATCTGGACCTCCGGCGTCCCCGTGTCCTTCTCGTGGGACCGGTGCTCTCCGATCAGCTGTTCCTTGACTGCACTCTCGACTGCCAAACCGCAGGGGATTATACGGTTTCCGTGATCGACTCCGCGTGGTCCTGATCAGACCTCGACGACGAGGCCGTCGGCGCGGGGGTCGACACCGCCCGACCAGGAGCCGTCGGCCGAGGCCAGGACCGCCTGGGCGTGGCCGAGCCGGAGGTCCCCGGGGGCCAGCGGGGTAGCCCCGGGGACGCCCCGCAGGACCTCCCTGGCGTCGGGATGATCGGCCTCGACCCAGAGCGAGGCGGGCGGCGCCGCGGTGCGCAGCCGGGACAGCGCGATCGCCGCCTGCGGATCGAGCCCGCGGTCGAGTATGCCGCGCAGGATCTGCACCTGGATCTGGGGCTGGGCCTCGCCCCCCATCGTGCCGAAGGCGAGGCGACGGCTCCTGGCCAGGGCGGCCATGGCCGGGGCCAGCGTGTGGGCCGGCCGCTTGCGCGGCTCCAGCCGGTTGGGCGCCGAGGGGTCGAGGCGGAAGCCGCTGCCCCGGTTGTGGAGCAGGATCCCGGTGTCGCGGGCGACGACGCCGGAGCCGAAGGCCCCGGCCACGCTCTGCACCATCGAGACCAGGGTGCCCTCCTCGTCGGCGACGCTGAGGGCGATCGTGTCCCCCTCCAGAGGCGTGCCCGGCTCCCCGTCGCCCTCGTCGTCGGGGTCGAGGAAGGGACCGACGTCGACGGGCACGACCTCCGGATCGGCGAGGCGGGGGCGCAGCGAGTCGACCACCGCCACGGCCAGGGCCAGCGCCCGGGCCAGCCCCAGCCCGTCCGCGATCTCCTCGGCCGGGTGGCGGTCGAGGCGGGCGAGAAGGCCGGCGGCGACGCAGCCCTGGGTCGGGGGCGGCGGCTCGTAGACGGTGGCGCCGCGGAACGAGACCTCCAGCGGATCGCACCAGCTCGACCGGTGCCCGGCGAGGTCGGCCATGGTCAGGAAGCCGCCGCCGGCCCGGACCGTGTCGACGATCGCCTCCGCCACCTCGCCCTGGTAGAAGCGGCCGACGCCGCGCTGCCCGATCTCGCGGAGGACCGCGGCCAGAGCCGGGTTGCGCAGGACCATGCCGGCGCTCACCGGCGGCCACAGGCGCCAGGCGGCCGGCTCCAGGCAGAGCCAGTCGGCGTTGGCGCTGAGGTCGGCGGCGAGCACCGGGGAGACCGGGTACACGCTGTCCGCCAGCGCCGCCGCCGGCTCCAGCAGGGGGGCCAGCCCGAGGCTGCCGAAGCGCTCGAGGAGCCTGCCCCAGGCCTCGACCGTGCCCGGCACGGTGATCGAGAGCGGGCCCCGGGAGGGAAGCGCGTCGAGGCCCATCCCCCTCACCCGCTCGATGGTGGCGTCGGCGCCCGAGCGCCCGCCGCCCATGAGCACCAGCGGCCGCTCCCTCCCCGCCGGCCAGACCTGGGCGAAGAGGTCGCCACCGATCGAGGTCATGTCGGGGAGGCAGACGCAGAGGACAGCGTCGGCGCAGATGGCGGCGTCGACCGCGTTGCCGCCGTCGCGCAGGACCTGGGCGCCCGCCTCCGAGGCCAGCGGGTGGGGCGTGGCGATCATGCCCCTCACGGGGCGACCAGGGGCAGGGCTCCGGGAAGGAGCTCGAAGAGCGCGGGCAGGATCCCCGGCTGCTCGCCGTCGAGGTCGAGGCGCACGGGGCCGCCCTCGACCGGGGTCACCTCGACGCGGCGGCCTCGCTGGCAGCCGATCTTGGCCATGCCCAGGTGGCTGCCCTGACGGAGCGGCCGGAGCAGACCCAGGTTCTCGACCAGGGAGACGTCCCCCACCGTGACCACGTCGAAGAGGCCGTCGTCCGGCATCGCCTCGGGCGCGATCTGCAGCCCGGCGCCGTAGTAGCGGCAATTGGCCACCGCCACCTGCTGCGCCACCACCTCATGCTCGGCGCCGTCCACCGTCAGGCGGAGGCGGCGGTTGCGCCAGCGCAGGAGGGAGATGGCGATGGCGAGGGTGAAGGTGAGCTCGCCGGTGGGGAGCCTCATGCCGCCGTTGACCCGGCGCACGACCTCGCCGCCGAGACCGCAGCTGGCGATGTTGATGAAGACCTCGGTCCTGTCCCCCTCGCCGGCCCGGTAGCGGCAGCGGCCGACGTCGACCGTGCGCCGGCGCCCGGCGAGCAGGATGCGGGCGGCGGCGGCGGCGTCCTTGGGCACGCCCAGGGTTCGCCGGAAGTCGCCACCGGTGCCGAGCGGGACGATCCCCATCGCCGACTGCCCGGCGTTCGGCTCGCCGCCGGTGAAGAAGCCCCCGGCGACCTCATGGATGGTGCCGTCGCCGCCCGCCGCGACCACCACCGGCCGCCCCTCGCGGACCGCGTCCCGAGCCAGCTCGGTGGCCTCGCCCGGGCGTTCGGTCAGGGCCGAGTCGAAGACCAGGCCCTCCTCGCGCAGCCGCTCGGCGATCTGCGGCCAGCCGCGGCCGGTCCGGCCGCCCCCGGAGGCGGGGTTGACTATGATCAGGACCTCCTTCACCGCAGCCCTCCGAGCGCTCCCGGGTTCATCCGTCCCTCGGGGTCGAGGGCGCCGCGGACCAGGCGCCAGACGTCGGCCCAGCCGCCGAGCCCGGCCTCGACCCAGCGCGCCCGTGCCCTTCCCACCCCGTGATGATGGCTGATCGCCGCCCCCCGCTCCAGCGCGATGGCCATGGTTCCCTCCCAGGCCCGGGAGTGGGCGGCGAGGGCGGCCTCGTCGTCGTCCGCCGATCCGGCCAGGGTGAAGTAGGCGCAGGCGCCCTGGCCATAGGGATGTCCGAAGTGGCAGAGGGCGAGCCCGACCCCGGAGAGGTGGGCCTTGATCGCCCGGTAGGTCTCCTCCAGGGCGCTCCAGCGGGCGGCGACCTCGATCGTGTCGACGAAGCTGCCCTGGGGCTCGAGCATCTGCTGAAGCCGCTCCAGGGAGAGATCGAAGCGCCTGGCCAGCCAGCGGTTCCACGGCTCCTCGCCGAGATCCTCGGCGCCGAGCCCGGACAGCGTCCGGCCGATCACCGCCGCCTCCGCCTCGGCGACGCCGGCGCAGCCGGCCGCGGCGACGATCAGGAGGCATCCCTCGCTCTGGCCCTGGAAGAGCGCGTCCTCGGGGTCGTAGAGGCGCAGGACCAGGGGCCGCAGGTCGCGCTGCGTCAGCTCGCGCATCGCCTCCAGGCCCCGGTGCACGTCGGGCAGGCGCCAGCCCCGGCCGAGCACGCGCTCGGGCAGGCGGCGAACCCGGAGCGCCGCCGAGACGATGACGCCCAGCCCGCCCTCGGCGCCGACGAAGAGCTGGTGCAGCGCCGGCAGCCCACTCCGCGGCTGGGCCGCGGCCTCCAGCAGCGTCCCGTCGGGGAGGACCACCTCAAGTCCCATGACCAGGTCCTCGATGGCACCGTGGCGGGTGGACTCCTGACCGCAGGAGCGCGTCGAGACCATGCCCCCCACCGTCGCCACCGGCAGCGACGACGGGAAGTGGCCGAGCGTCAGGCCCCGCTCCTGCAGGCGCCGCTCCAGCTCGAGGCCGAGCACGCCCGCCTGCGCCCGGCAGACCAGGTCGACCTCGTCGATCTCGATCTCCCGAAGATCGCCGAGGTCGAGCACCAGGTCGTCGGGCTCGGGCGCGACGGCGCCGCAGACGCCGCTGCCGCCCCCCAGCGGGACCACCCGCCGGCCCGACCGCAGCGCGTCCCTGACCTCGTCCACGCTGCGGGGGCGGACGACCTCGACCTCGGGCGCGGCCTGGCCCGCCCGCCGGCGCATCGTCCCCTCCGGCCAGGCGTCGTGGACGGCGCGGCGCTCGCTCATGCGGTGGCCGCGCGGCAGCCGGCCAGCCAGCCGGTGAGCATGGGCACGCCGAAGCCGAAGCCGCTCCCGTAGTCGTAGCCGCCGAGCACCGAGCCGGCGGCGCGGAGGTTGGCGTGGGCGGGCGCGCCCTCGGCGTCGAGCGGCCGCAGGTCGGGATCGGTCATCAGGCCGGCGCGGAAGGCCGGCTCGGGGCTCAGCTCCTCGAGGTGGTGGAGGCGCACGGATCGCTCGTGATCGTACCTCCTGCCCTCGTGGAAGACGCCGAGGCCGAAGAGCGGCTCGGTGATGGCGCCCTCCTTGACCAGCCCGCCGCCCAGGTAGCGGCCGGCGGCGAGGATGAACTGGTCGGCCTCGATCCCCGCCACCGACCGGACCCCGCCCGCCCCCGCCTCGATCGCCTCGGCCGTGCCCCGCCGCATCTCCACCCCCGCCGCCAGCAGCATCCGCTCCAGGGCGCGCTGCAGGCGGAGGCCGTGGGGCGAGGGCACCGCGGCGAGGAGCTCGAACCCCCGCGGCGGCAGGTCCTCCAGGCCCGGCGGGTACGCGATCAGGTCGGCGTCGGTGTCGACGAGGGGCGCCGGGCGGCCGAAGAGGTCGGTCAGCGACGCGTCGAGGGGGAGCTCGATCTCGACCGGCAGCGGCTCGGCCCGCACCCCCTCCAGCTGGCTGATCGCCTCCGCCGTGCTGGCGGCGTCGTACTCGGCCACGGGCGGGAAGCCGACCACCGCCAGCCGGCGTCCGCGCAGCGCCGAGAGCGCACCCGGAGCGACCGTGGCCGGGACCAGCTGGGCGGGGCGCGGACGGCCGTGGAGATCGAGGTACTCCTCGCCCCGCCACCAGTCGCCGAGCAGCTCCAGTCCGGCACCGGCGAGGTGGGCGCGCAGCACCTCGGTGCATTCGTCGAGCGTTCGCTCCAGCTCCGGCTGGCTCAGTCCCAGGCGGAGAAAGGGATGGCAGGGATCGCGCCCGGCCAGGCCGGCCAGGGGCTCGGTGATCTCCATGCCCCCGGCGTAGAGGGCGGTCGCGCCCGGCGCCCGCCAGAGCACCGTCACCGCCGCCCCCCGTGTCCGCGCGCCCAGCGCCGCCATGGCCCCGGCGATGCCGGCGCCGACGATGAGCACGCGGGCGGCGGTCACCCCGCGTCCAGGATCCGCCGCACCCGCTCGACGTCGGCGGCGATCGCCTCGCGCAGGGCATCGACGTCGGGGAAGCGGCGCTCGTCGCGCAGACGGGCGACGAACTCGAGCTCGAGCCGCCGCTGATAGAGGTCTCCGTCGAAGTCGAGCAGGAAGGCCTCGACGCGGAGGTCGGTCTTGTCGAACTGCGGCCGGTATCCGACGCTGATCGCCGCCTGGTGCCTGCCCATCGGCGTCCTCGCCCAGCCGGCGTAGATGCCGCGGGCGGGGACCAGCTTGCCCGGCGGCACCGCCAGGTTGGCGGTGGGGAAGCCGAGCTGGCGGCCGATCCGGTCCCCGGGCTCGACCAGGCCGGTCATCGTGTAGGGACGGCCGAGCAGCCGCGCCGCGCGCTCGACCATGCCCAGGGTGACCAGCCGGCGCACCTCGGAGCTGTGCACCTCCTCCCCGTCGATCTGGTGCAGCGGCACCGTGTCCACCTCGTAGCCCTTCTTGCGCCCGTACTCGCGCAGCCAGCTGACGGTGCCGGCGCGGCCGCGGCCGAGGGCGAAGTCCTGGCCGACGACGAGGTGGCGGAGGTCCATCGACGCCAGCACCCGGTCCATGAACTCCTGGGCGGAGAGACCGGCCAGGACCCGGGTGAACTCGACCACCACCGCGTGCTCGAATCCTAGCGGCCGGAACTCGGCCAGCCGCTCCTCCAGCGTCGTGATCTGCTGCGGGCAGTTGGCCGGGTCGAGGACGCAGCGGGGATGCGGGTCGAAGGTGATCAGGGACGGGCTCAGGCGCTCGGCCGCAGCCACCTCGACGGCGCGGGAGAGGGTGACGCGGTGCCCGAGATGGACCCCGTCGAAGCTGCCCATGGCCAGGGCGGTCGGGCCCAGGCGCAGGACCGGCAGCCCGAAGTGGACCTGCATCGGCGGCCTACGCCAGAGGCGTTCGCCGCCGCGCCCGTCCACCCCTCACGCCAGGACCTTGTCGGGGACGAACGTGCGCCGCAGCGGGTCGGCGTGTCCCAGCGCCACCAGCCGGCCGCGCTGGTCGTGGGCGCGGACCTGACCCAGCGGCGGCGGCGGCAGGACCCTGACCGTCTGGCCGCGGCGGACCTGGGCCTCCTGCTCGACGCTGAGGCGGACCGCCGCCATCTCGGGCAGGACCAGCTCCGGCGGCTGCAGGTGCTCCTCGATGGACGCGCGGTCCTCGAGGTCGTCCATGCTCACCGCGTCGGTGACGGTCAGGCCTCCGTAGGCGGTGCGCACGAGCTGGCCGAGATAGCCGCCGACGCCGAGGTGGGCGCCGAGGTCGCGGGCCAGGGAGCGGAGGTAGACGCCGCTGGCGCAGCGGACCCGGATCCGGACCATCGCCCGCTCACCCGGGGTGAAGTCGAGCAGGTCGGCCCCGTAGATCTCGACCTCGCGCGCCGCCGGCCGCTCCAGGTCGCCCGCGCGCGCCCGCTTGTAGGCGCGCTCGCCGTCGACCTTCACCGCCGAGAAGGCGGGGGGCTGCTGCTCGATGCGGCCGACGAAGTGGGCCAGGGCGGCCACGATCGCGGCCTCGTCCAGACCCGAGGGATCGGCGACCGGCTCGGGATCGGCCTCGGCGTCGTCGGTGATGGTGGTGAAGCCGAGGTGGACGTCGGCCTCGTACGCCTTCTCGAGCTTGTGCGCGTAGTCGCTCAGGCGGGTCGCCGACTCGAAGAGGATCGGCAGCACGCCCGTCGCCAGCGGGTCGAGGGTGCCGGCGTGGCCGACCCGCTTGGCCCCGCTTCGTGATCGCAGCTGCCGGACCACCGTGAACGAGGTGACCCCGGCAGGCTTATCGACGTTCAGAACCCCGGGGCCCATCCGTGATCACCTCGATCGCCGCCTCGCGGACGGCGTCAATTGCCTCCTGCAGGGGAAGGGGGATCTCCGCCCCGGCCGCCCGCAGATGTCCACCGCCGCCGAAGATCCCGCACAGGGCGGCGGCGTCGACCTGACCCCTCGACCGGACGCTGATCTTGGTCAGCCGGGGGTTGACCTCCTTGAACACGATCGCCGCATCGAGCCCGGCGATGCTGTTCAGGGTGTCGATGATGCCCTCGCCCTCGGCCATCACCGCCCCCGCCCGCCGCAGCATCTTCCGCGTCACCTTGGCCCAGGCCAGGCGTCCGTCGAGCTCGACCTGGATGCTGGACAGGCACAGCGCGGTCAGGCGCAGCGTGGTCAGCGGCGTCGACTTATAGACCATGGTCGCGATCCAGCTCGGATCCGCACCCAGCGCGGCCAGCCGGGAGGCGTCGGAGAGCGCCTCGGTGGTGGTGTTCTGGTGGCGGAACCCGCCGGTGTCGGTGAGCAGCGCCGTGTAGAGGTTGGTGGCCATGGTCGGCGTGATCGGCCAGCCGAAGTGGTCGAAGAGGTGCAGGCACATCTGCCCGACCGCGGAGGCGTCGGCGTTGATGATGTTCAGATCGCCGAAGCGGGAGTTGGAGGTGTGGTGGTCGACGTTGACCACCGTCGCCCCGTCGGCGATGTGGCGCACCGCACTGCCCGAGCGCTCCATGGTTCCGGCGTCGAAGAAGAGGACCAGCGGCAGCCCCACCTCGTCATCCGACGGCCGCTCCACGATCTCGTCAAAGCCGGGAAGCCAGTGATAGAGGTCGGGAAGCGGCGGCGGGATCAGCACGGTGACGCGCTTGCCGCGATCGGTGAGCGCCTCGGCGAAGGCGAGGCTGCAGCCGAGGGTGTCGCCGTCGGCGTCCTTGTGGCCGAAGATGAGGATGGACTGGTGCTCGTCGATCAGCGTCCTCAGCCGGTCGACCTCCCCCTCGAGGCGTTGCAGCCATGGGCGCTGGGGGCGCCGTGCGGTCATGCTGATCATCCCTCCTGTCCCTCCCCTTCGCTTCGCTCCGAGCCCCCTTCCTCTTCAGGAGGCAGGATCTCACGCAGCCGCTGCGAGATGTGCACCGAGTAGGCGATGGTCAAGTCGAGCTCGAAGAGCAGCTTGGGCGAGAAGCGCAGATTCTGCAGGCGGCGACCCAGCTCGTGCCGGATCACGCCGGTGGCGCTGCGGAGGCCGGCCAGGCTGCGCTCCTGCTCGGCCTCGTCGCCGAGGACGCTCACGCCGATGCGGGCCGTGCGTAGGTCGGCCGACATGTGGACGTGCGTGATGCTGACGAAACCGATGCGCGGGTCCTTAAGGTGCCGCCGGATGATCTCCATGATCTCCTCACGGACCTGGGCCCCCACCTGATCGGTGCGGTGGCCGGTCATGAGAAGACCCCTCTATATCTCCTCGAGCTCGAGGCGGAAGGTATCCATGGTGTCGCCCTGCTCGAAGACGTCGTAGCCCTCGAGACCGATCCCGCACTCATCGCCGGCCACCATCTCGCGGACGTCCTCCTTGTAGTGCTTGAGGGACCGGATCCGTCCCTCCCACACCTGCTGCCGCCCTCGCGTGAGCTTGGCGTAGCCTCCCCGTGACACCTTGCCGTCGACAACCCGCGAACCGGCGATCGTGCCCATGCGCGGGATCCGGATCGGCGTGATGACCTCGACCTTGCCTTCCCAGACCTGCCGGAAGCTGGGCTCGCGAAGGCCCTTGGCCGCGCGCTCGATGTCCTCAGCCAGCTTGTAGATGACGTCGTAGGAGCGAAGCTCCACCTTGTCGCGCTCGGCCGCCCGCTCGGCGGCCGCGTTGGCGCGGGTGTTGAAGCCGATGATGATGGCGTTGGAGACCCCGGCCAGGAGCACGTCCGACTCGTTGACGGCGCCGACGCCGGAACCGACGACCTTGATCGTGACCACCGGGTCCTCGATCTTCTGGATCGTGCCGAGCACGGCCTCCAGGGTTCCCTGCATGTCGGCCTTGACGACCAGGTTGAGCTCCTTGACCTCGCCGGCCTTGGCGCGGCGGCCGAGCTCCTCCAGCGTCAAGCGCGGGGCGAGCTCGCGCGTCGCCTCCTGGGAACGGCGCTCCTGCTGCTTCTGCAGCGTGATCTGCCGGGCCGCCTTCTCCGAGGCGACGACCTGGAGGATGTCGCCGGCGCTGGGCACCTCGCTCAGCCCGGAGACCACGACCGGCGTCGCCGGCCCTGCCTCGGTCACGGCCGCACCCATGTCGTTGGAGAGCGCCCTGACCCGGCCGAAGATGTGGCCGCAGACGACGTGGTCGCCGACGTGCAGGGTCCCGTTCTGGACCAGCACCGTCGCCACCGGGCCCCTGCCCCGCTCCAGGTTCGCGTCGACCACGGTGCCGATCGCGTTGCGGTAGGGGTTGGCCTTGAGCTCCAGGATCTCGGCGGAGAGCACGATCGTGGTGAGCAGGTCGTCCAGGCCCTGGCCCGTCCGTGCCGACACGTGAACGCACTCGTAGGGACCGCCGTAGTGGATCGTGACCACCTCGTGCTCGGCCAGCTCGGCGTGCACGCGGTCGACGTTGGCACCCTCGGTGTCGATCTTGTTGATGGCGACGACGATGGGGACGTCGGCGGCCTTGGCGTGCTGGATCGCCTCCACCGTCTGGGGCATGACCCCGTCGTCGGCGGCGACGACCAGGACGACGACGTCCGTGACCTGCGCGCCGCGGGAGCGCATGGCGGTGAACGCCTCGTGGCCCGGGGTGTCGATGAACACGACCGGGGCCCCGTCGGCGGTCTGAACGCGATACGCGCCGATCCGCTGGGTGATGCCGCCAGCCTCGCCGGAGGCGACCTTGGTGTGCCGGATGGCGTCGAGGATCGAGGTCTTGCCGTGGTCGACGTGACCGAGGACGGTCACGATCGGCGGGCGCTCCTCGAGCTTGGCCGGGTCCTCGTGCTCCAGCGAGAAGAGCTCCTCGCGGGAGGTCGTGACGACCTCACCGTCCGCGCCCTGCGCCTCGGTGGCGACGAGATCCTCGGAGGCGATGCGATCGACCTCGTAGCCGAAGTCGTCGGCGACGATCTCGGCCGTGCCGTAGTCGATGACCTGGTTCATGGTCGCCATCACGCTGCTCTGCATGAGCTTCTTGATGACGTCGACCGGGCTGACGCTGAGCGCCGCGGCCAGGTCCTTGACCGTGAGCGTCGGCGGCAGCACCACCTTCCGGTTGCCGTTCGGGGCAACTCGGGGCTTCGATGCCGTGGGCGAGCGGAACTGTGCGCGCGCGGCCTCCACCGCCCTGGGGGGCAGCGGTGCCGACGGGTTGCGCGTCAGCCGGTTCTGCTTGAGGAAGTTGAGGAGCTCATGGTGGCTGATACTGAGCTCGCGCGCCAATTCGATTGCCTTCATCCGCGGTCAATGAGTCTACCCGGCCGGTGCCATCAAGTGCGACGTAGGGGGCAACACCGGCGAGGCGGGCCCGAATCAGCCCCTGACCGGCTTCGGCGCCACCTTCGAGCCCTGGGCCGTCGCCGTCCAGTGGGGCAGCCTCGTCCGGTAGTAGGCCTCGAACCTCGACGCCTGCTGCTGGGTGATCAGCCCGTGACCGACGGCGCCGACGAGGTCGGTGTCCAGGTTGCGGCAGAATGCGTCCTGGAACGAGGTGCGGCTCAGGTGCTTCTGCCCCGCCAGCTGGGAGAGGGTCATGCCGCTGCGGAAGTCGGCCGCGAGCTGCCGTGAGCTGACTCCCAGCACCTCGGCCTCAGAGCTGAGGACGAGGATCCGGAGCTCCTCGCGGGGAGACGTGGGGGCGGGGGTCGCGCCGGCGCTCGGGGTCGGTGACGGCGAGGTCGTCGAGACCACCACCGCGCTGGGGCCAGAGGAGGGTCCGGTGAGGGTGAGCTGATCGAAGCCACCGGTGAGGGCGAAGAAGCCGGCCCCTCCGGCGGCGATGGCCGCGGCGGCGCCGGCGAGGATGGCGATCTTGACCTTGATACTCAGCATCGTCAGTGCAGTCACGCGCACATGGTGGCGCGTGGATGTCAGCCCGGTTGGCGCCGAAATGTCACGGGAATGTAAAGGCGGCGGGATTCAGTCCCCGCCATCGGCGGCCGCCCGGGAGAGCGCGTCCAGCTCCTGCCAGACCCGCTCCGGCACCTCGGCCCGGAGCGATCGCTGCAGCGCCCGGCGCCGCCGGGCCTGCTCGACGCAGGTGGGGTCGGCGTGAAGGTAGGCCCCCCGCCCGGGGGCGCGACCGCGAGCATCGAGGCTGACCTTGCCCTCGGCCGTCCGGACCAGCCGGGTCAGGCTCCTCTTGCCCGCCTCCTGCCGGCAGGCGACGCAGGTTCGGATCGGCTCGCGCCGACCGTCCACCGAGCCGGCCTCAGCCGTCCTCGGCGGGGACGTCCTCATCCGACTCGCCGTCCTCGGCGGGCTTGATGTCGACCCGCCAGCCGGTCAGCTTGGCCGCCAGCCGGGCGTTCTGCCCGTCGCGTCCGATCGCCAGCGAGAGCTGGTCGCGCGGCACGCGCACGACGGCGGTCCGCGTGTCGGCCACGATCTGCACCGAGATCACCGTGGCCGGCCCCAGGGCGGCGGCGACGAAGCGCTCCGGAGACTCGTCGTAGGGGACGATGTCGATGTGCTCGTGTCCGAGCTCGGCCAGGAGCGAGCGGTGGCGGACGCCCTTGGGTCCGACACAGGCGCCGACCGGGTCGACGCCGGAGTCGGAGCTGGAGACCGCGATCTTGGTGCGCAGCCCCGGCTCGCGGGCCAGCGCCTTGACCTGGACGATCCCTCCCGAGATCTCCGGCACCTCCGCCTCGAGCAGGCCGAGCACGAAGGCCCTGCTGGCCCGGGACACGCGGACCTGGGCCTGACGGCGATGCGGGTTGGGCTCGAGGATGACCACGGTCAGCGGCCGCCCTGGCCGGAGCTCCTCGCCCGGGATCTGCTCGTCGGGCGGCATCCAGCCCTCGACCTTGCCCAGGTCGACGTAGACCGATCCCCGCTCGAGGCGGTCGACGAGGCCGCTGGCGAGCTCACCGTGGTGGCGCGAGACCTCGCTCAGCGCCCGGTCCCGCTCGAGGTCGTGAAGCTGGCGGAGCACGGCACCACGCGCCGTCTGTGCGGCCAGCCGGCGGAACTCGTCGGTGGGCAGCTGGGTCTCCCTCATCTCGCCGTCGGCGTCGACCTCGGAGGAGACCACCTCCATGTCGCCGCTGGCCATGTCGAGCCGCACCGAGATCTCGCCCGGCGGCTCGAAGGCGCGCACGTAGGCGGCGGCCAGGGCCGTCTCGACGGAATGGAGCAGGTCCTCCAGGGGGACGCCGACATCGGCGCTCAACGCCTGCAGGGCGGCGGGCAGCGACTCCCTCTCCGGACTCGGAGGAGGCTGCGCCCGCGGTCCACGCCGCATGGCTGGTCTCATCACGCTCACAGGGTCGCCACCAGCCGGGCCTTCACGATCGAGGACCACTCGACGTGCGTCGCGTCACCGCGGCGGCCCAGGACCTCGATACCGTCCTCGCCCACCGCCTCCAGCTTGCCTTCCAACACCACCTCGGTTTCTCCAGCGCCATAGCGTACGTTGACCGTCTGCCCAAGGAAACGCTGGTACTCGGTCCGATTGCGGAGCGGCCGCTCGGCGCCCGGCGAGGCCACCTGGAGCACATAGGAGTCGGGGATCAGATCGGACTGATCGATCAGGGGGCTGGAGACGCGGCTCACGCGCTCGCAGTCGTCGAGCGAGACGAAGCCCTCCCGCTTGTCGATCACCAGCTCGAGGGTGGCACCCGCCTGGTCGAGCTCGTAGATCGAATAGCCCATGTGCTCCAGCGTCGGCCGCAGCAGTCCACGGATCTCCTCAAGAGGCCAGGTCGGCATCCTCGTCGAACCTCACTTACCGAACGGGTTGCAGCCGTCGCCAGACGCACAGCAGCGGTGTCGCGTTGAAGATCGAGCTGTAGGTGCCGGACACGATACCGATCAGGAGGGCCAGTACGAAACCCTTGATCGACTCTCCGCCGAAGAGGAAGAGCGCGAGCAGGACCAGGACCACGGTGAAGCTGGTGATGATCGAGCGCGCGAGCGTCTGCATGATGCTCAGGTTGGCCACCTGCTCGAAGGTCAGTCGCCGGCTGATGCCCAGGTTCTCGCGGATCCGGTCGAAGACGACGATCGTGTCGTGGACGGAGAAGCCGACCACGGTCAGGATCGCGGTCAGGAACATCGTGTCGATCTCACCCAGGTGGAGGTTGAACCACCGGCCCAGGATCGAGAACACCCCGGCGAGCAGGAAGACGTCGTGGAGCAGGGCGAGCAACGCGCTCCCTCCGAACTGGAAGCCCGATCGCCAGCCTCCCGGCACCTTGCGGAAGCGGAAGGCCAGGTAGAGCAGGATCAGACAGGCGGCGATGACGACCGCCAGGAAGGCGCTGTTCACCGTCTCCTGGGCGATGGCCGGACCGATGACCGTGACCGACAGGTCGCTGATCGTGCCGAACTGGTGGCTCAGCGCGTGCTCCACCGCCGTCTGCTGGGGGATGCTGAGGAACGGGGTGACGATGACGAAGCTGCCGTCGGTGGTCCTCTGCACCGTCGATTCGCCGTAGAGGCTCTGCGCCGTCACCGCCACCTGGGCCTGCGTCGGATGCGACGAGAAGGACAGGTCGAACTCGGTGCCGCCGGCGAAGTCGACGCCGAGCAGGAAGCCTCGGGTGATCATGCAGATGATTCCGGGCACGATGATCAGGAGCGAGATCAGGAAGAAGATGTTCCGGTGGCCGACGAAGTCGAACCGCCGGACGCGGGAGATCTCGTCGCGGGCGCGGACCGTGTCGACGCCGGGGGAGTCGGGTCGGGAGAGCTCAGCCACGTTCCACCCCCAGCAGCCAGCGGGAGCGGAACCGCCCGAAGCCGAGCACGATGTTGAGCAGGTTGTGGGTGACGATGATCGACGAGACGAGGCTGCAGAGGACGCCGATGATCAGCGTCGTCGCGAAGCCCTTGACCTCGCCGCTGCTGACGAAGTACAGCACCATGCTGGTGATGATCGTCGCCGTGTTCGAGTCTCGGATCGCGGGCCAGGCGCGGCGCACCGCGGCCTCGACCGCGGCACCCACCGTCCGCCCAGCGCGGACCTCCTCCTTGAAGCGCTCGAAGATCAGCACGTTGGCGTCGACGGCCATGCCCACGCTGAGCACGAAGCCGGCCAGGCCGGCCAGGCTGAGCGTGACCGGGTAGACCTTGAAGATCATCAGGACCACGCCCGAATAGAAGATCAGGGCGGCGCTGGCGAGGAGTCCGGGGAGCCGGTACAGCGAGATCATGAAGATGATCACGACGACCAGGCCGAGCAGTCCGGCGAGGAGGCTGGCCCGCACCGACGAGGCGCCGAGGCTGGCGTCGACGTCGGTCGACTCGAGCAGCTTGAGGTTCATCGGCAGGGAACCGGAGTTGATGTCGATGGCCAGGTTCTTGGCGGTCGACTCGTTGATCCCGGTGCCGCTGATGTAGAAGCTGCTGCCGAGGCTCGAGCTGCTGACGCTGGGGTCGGTGACCAGCTTCCCGCCCTTACCCGTCTCCTGGTAGAGCTGGCTGCCCACCGTGTTCCAGTTGTTGATGTCGCTCTGGGTCAGGTCGAGCCACTCCGTGATGCGCCCCTGCGGGCACCCGCTGGCGGAACCGGAGGTGGTGCAGGACTGGGCCGCGCTGTAGGCGGTCGCCGAGAGCTTGTTCATGATGTTGGCGCCCTGCGAGCTGAGGGTGACGTTGACCTGCCAGCCAGAGCCGCTCTGGCCGAGAGAGGCGTTGGCGTCGGTGAACATCTCGCTGGTGAGGGCCGTGAGCTTCGGCTCGTAGCCGGGGAAGGGGCCGCCGGTGATGCTGGAGTCGGGCACCCAGACCGTGGTCACCAGCTTCGCCGTCCGGCCGATCACCGACTGCGCCTGCGCCGCGGAGACGCCCGCCAGCTGGACCTCGATCCGGTCCGAGCCCTGACCCTGGACCTGCGGCTCGCTGACGCCGAGCGCGTCGACGCGCTTGGTGATGATCGCGATCTCCCGCTGCTGCACGTTGGACTCGCTCTGGCCCTGTGGCGTCGGGCCTGTCATCTTGTAGATGAGCAGGCTTCCGCCGGAGAGGTCAAGACCCTTGTGGATGTAGAGCTGCCAGCCGCTGAAGTTCGGCGGCAGACCGGCGACGGGACCGCTCAGCGGGTAGTGGTTGGCGATCCGGTACCAGTAGCCGGCACCGTCCACGAATACCGAGAAGAGCAGAAGGCCGATCACGATCAGACGCACCGGCCAGCCGAGTACGAGTTGCAATGCCTCCGAGATTCTAACGAGGAGCAGCGGCCGCTGGCGCTCTCAGCGGAACTGACTCAGAAGGGGATCTCCTGCTGATCGGTTGGGTTCCTGCCCGCAGAGGCCGCCCCGGGCGGGTCGGCGCCACCGGATCGGGTGCCCGGAGGTGTCAGACCCATGTGCTCGTAGGCGAGCCCGGTGACGACCCGGCCCCTCGGCGTCCTGGCCAGGAACCCGATCTGGATCAGGAACGGCTCGTGGACGTCCTCGATCGTCTCCGGCTCCTCGGCGAGGGCGACCGCGACCGTGTCCAGCCCCACCGGACCACCGTCGAAGCTGTGGATGATCGTCCCCAGGATCCGGCGATCCATCGGCTCGAGACCTCGGTGGTCGACCTCGAGCATCTGGAGCGCCTGCCGCGTCACCTCGAGGGTGCCGCGACCGCTGGCGCGAACGTCGGCGTAGTCGCGGACGCGGCGCAGCAGCCGGTTGGCGATGCGGGGCGTGCCCCGCGACCGGCGGGCCAGCTCCCGTGCCGCCTCCCGGTCGACCTCGAACTCGAGCAGCCGGGCCGAGCGGACGACGATCCGCTCCAGGTCCTCCTGGTCGTAGAAGTCAAGCCGGTAGACGGCGCCGAAGCGGTCCCGCATCGGCCCTGAGAGGAGGCCCTGCCGGGTGGTCGCCCCGATGCACGTGAAGTGGGCCAGCGGGAGCTGCATCGCCATCGCCCCCGCCCCCTTGCCGGCGACGAAGTCGAACTTGAAGTCCTCGAGCGCCGGGTACAGCGCCTCCTCGACGGTGGTGTTGAGGCGGTGAACCTCGTCGATGAAGAGGACGTCCCGGTCGCCGAGGTTGGTGAGCAGCGATCCGAGGGCGCCGGCGTGGTCGATGGCCGGCCCGCTGGTCGCCCGGATCTGCACCTCCAGCTCGTTGGCGATGATCCCGGCCAGCGTGGTCTTGCCCAGACCGGGCGGTCCGCTGAGCAGGACGTGTTCGACCGGCTCCTGCCGCAGGCGGGCGGCCTCGATCAGGATCCGCAGGTTCTCGATGACCTGGCGCTGGCCGATGTAGTCGTCGAGCCGGCGAGGGCGCAGCGTCCGGTCGAACCGCTCCTCCTCGGGGCCCTGCTCGATCGGGTCGGTGAGGTGGTCCTCGTCCATCTCCATCACCGCCTCAGCGATCCCTGCCCAGGGCGCGGAGCGCGACCCGCAGCGCGTCCTGGGCGGCGGGCTCGGCGCTCCAGTCGATGGCGGCGAGGCCCTGCTTCGCCTGTGGCGTGCTGAAGCCGAGGCCTCGGAGCGCCTGCTCGACCTGGCCCTCGAGCTCGCCGTTGACGGCACCGGCGCCGTCGCCGACGGTGGCCGCCGCCGCGACCAGGGCACGCTCCGCCTCCAGCCGGGGCTTGAGGTCGATGATCACCTTCTGGGCGGTGCGTGGGCCGACGCCCGGGGCGCGCCGTATCGGCCCCACCTCATCGGACAGGATCGCGCGCTGGAGCACGTCCAGGCTGGCCGAGCCGAGGATCGCCAGCCCGACCTTGGGCCCGACCCCGTCGACCTGGATCAGCATCTCGAACATGCGCAGCGCCTCCAGGCTGTTGAAGCCGAAGAGGGCGAGCTGGTCCTCCCGCACGTGGGTGTGGACGTGGAGCTCCGCCTCCTCGCCCTGGCGCAGCCCCTCGCGCGCGGTGAGCGGCACCTGGACCAGGTAGCCGATGCCGCCGACGTCGATCACGATCTCGTCCTGGCTCAGCCGGAGGACGCGACCGCGGAGATACCGGATCACACCGTCGCCCCGCGCGTCAGCTGCCGCAGGCGCCGGCTCCGGGCGTGGCAGATCGCGATCGCCGCCGCGTCGGCGGCGTGGTCGTCCATCCTGTGTCCCGCACCCGCCTGCATGGCCACCAGGCGGAGCATCTGCTGCTTGTCCGCCTTGCCGTAGCCGGTCAGCACCATCTTCACCTGTGAGGGTTTGTACTCCTGCACCGCGACCCCGGCATCGGCCAGAGCGTAGAGGACGACGCCTCGGGCCTGGGCCACGGCGACGGCGCTGGTCGCGTTGCGGCCCATGAAGAGCTCCTCCAGGGCAGCCTCCTCGACCCGGTTCTGGCGGAGGACGCGACGGACCTCCCCGGCGATCAGGAGCAGGCGCGGACCGATCGGGCCGGGCGCGGTCTTGATCGTTCCGCACGTCGCCAGCCGGCCGCCACCGTCGATCAGAGCCCAGCCGGTGTTGGCCAGGCCCGGGTCGATGCCGAGCAGGAGCGGAGCTCCGGCACCGCCCCCGGTCACGAGCTACACCGAGGCGGAGACCCGTTCCAGCACGTCGTCGGGGATGTCGAAGTTGGCATAGACCTGCTGGACGTCGTCCTCCTCCTCGAGCGCTTCGACCAGACGCAGGACCGCGGCCGCCTTGTCCTCGTCCACGGGAACGGTCTGCTGGGGCTGCATGGTCACCTCGGCGTGCTCGATCGAGACCCCGAGATCCTCGAGCGCCTTCCGGACCGGCTCGAAGGAGTTCGGATCGGTGATGATCTCGATCCCCTCCTCCTGGTCCTGGATGTCCTCGGCGCCGGCTTCGATGGCGGCCAGCTCGACCTCATCGTGGTCGACGTTGCCGAGGGTCGCCTCGATCACGCCCTTGCGCTCGAACATCCACGCCACCGAGTTGCTCTCGCCGAGGTTGCCGCCGTGCTTGGAGAAGACGTGGCGGATCATCGGCGCCGTGCGGTTGCGGTTGTCGGTGACGGCGTCGACGATGATCGCCACGCCCTGCGGGCCGTAGCCCTCGTAGCGCAGCTCCTCCAGAGCGTCGCCCTTGCCGGCGCCGGTTCCGCGGTCGATGGCCGACTGGATCTTGTCGGCGGGCATGTTCGACTCGCGAGCCTTCTGCACCGCCAGCCGGAGCCGGAAGTTCGACTCGGGATCGCCGCCGCCACCTTCACGAGCGGCGATGGTGATCTCGCGCGCCGCCTTGGTGAAGGCCGCTCCACGCTTGGCGTCGACGATTGCCTTCTTGTGCTTGATGCCAGCCCACTTGGAATGACCGGACACTACTGGCCTCCAAACATAGTTTCTTATCCTACCTCCGGGCGTGCCACCGCCCGCATCCATCGGGTCTTGCCGTACTTGACGACCTCCCCGCCGCTGAGCCGGTGGTCGAAGGTGATCTTCTTGCGATCAATGCTAAGCCCGCCCTGCTCGGCCAGCTTCCGGACCTGGGACAGACTCGGCATCTCACCGGCCTGGACGAGGACCTCGGCCACGGTCTGCCCGGGCCGGACCTCGATCTCCGGGATCTGATCGGGGTCGACCGTCCGGCTGCGGAACTTGCGGTCGAAGTCGGCCTCCGCCTCGGCGACCGCACCCTCTCCGTGCAGCCGGCGCACGAGCTGCCGGGCCAGCGCCGCCTTGGCGTCGCGCGGCGGCTGGGCCAGGATCCCGTCGATCTCCTCGGCTCCGAGCCGCGAGACCAGGCGCAGGTAGCGCTCGGTGAGCCGGTCCGGGATCGACATCGTCTTTCCGTACATCTCCGCGGGAGGTTCGGCGAGCCCGATGTAGTTCCCGACCGACTTGCTCATCTTCTGGCTCCCGTCCAGACCCTCGAGCAGGGGGAAGACGCAGACGTCCTGCGCCGGCTGCCCGTACGCCTGCTGGATCTCCCGGCCGAAGAGCAGGTTGAAGAGCTGGTCGGTCCCGCCGATCTCGACGTCCGCCCGAACCGCGACCGAGTCGTAGGCCTGGTTGAACGGGTACAGGAGCTCGTGCACGCCCACGGCCGTGCCCTCCCGCCAGCGGTCGGCGAAGTCCTCGCGATGCATGACCTGCTGCAGCGTGTGCGTGGCGAGCAGCCGCAGAATGTCGGCCGGGGTCATCTCCCCCAGCCACTCGGCGTTGCCGTGCACCTCGGTTCGGTCCGGGTCGAGGACCTTGTAGACCTGCTCGAAATAGCTCCTCGCGTTCTCGTCGACCTGGGCCCGGGTCAGCATCGGCCGCGTCTCGGAGCGGCCGCTCGGGTCGCCGATCAGGGCGGTGTAGTCGCCGACGATGTACACCACGGTGTGCCCGTCGTCCTGGAAGGCTCGAAGCACGTCCAGCTGGACCAGATGACCGATGTGAAGATCGGGCGCGGTCGGGTCGCAGCCGAGCTTGACGCGCAGCTTCTCGCCCCGCTCCAGGCGCTCGCGCAGATGGTCCTCGACGTGGATCTGGACCGCCCGCGCAGCAAGCAGGTCGAAGAGAGAGGAGCGCATGGCGCCCCTAGCCTATCCGACAGGGGGGGCGCATTGAGGATGGGCGCAGGCGACGTGAGACGCCCAGGCGTGCAGGTGTCCGCGAGCGGCCGTACGTGCAAAAACTCCGGTGGTGGGGACCGATCCAGACTCCTACGCTGGCAGCGTAGAACGGCGGCATGGAGTGGATCTCCTCTCAGATCGCCGCCCTTCGAGTACTGATATCCCTGAGGTCAACCGCCTCTCCCTCTCTCGGCTTGCCCAGACCGTCGGCACCACGCTGAGCGCCGTGCAGCGTGCGCTTGGGATACTCACCAGTGACGGGCTGGTGGTGTCGGAGGGCACGGGTCGTACGCGAGAGTATCGGCTCACCGACGAATCCATGGTGTCGCCTGCACTGGAGCTGGCCGTGCTGGCCACCCCGAGGGGGGAGGGCCTGGGCATCGTCGCCAGGGCGCGGTCGAGCATCGAATTCCTCGGCCTTGAGGAAGACCTGGTGAGGATGGTCTATGCGGACCATGGGGACCCGATTGAGGAGAGTCGCGCCGCTCGAGCCGTGGAACGCATCTGTAAGGCCTTCGGGCTGCGGCGCGTGTCCGCCTACCACGGTGATGTCAGGGAGAACCTGCTGACCGACTCGTCCATCCGAGACCAGGCGAGCCGGGGCACGATCATCCACGGGTCGCTGGACAGGACGTTTCCTGACCGGTCACGACATGGCGAATCACCGGGCGAGCCCCTCGGTCATCCCCATGAGGATCTCGTGCTTCCGTCGCGGCGCAGGCTGGAACTGCTGCGCCGGCGACACGGAATTCGAAGTTTCGCCCTCTTCGGATCGTCGGTCCGGTCGGACTTTCGGCCGGACAGTGACGTCGACGTCATGGTCGCCTTCGAGCCCGAGGTGTCGGAACGCTTTGACCGGCTAACGGCGATCGAGCTCGAGTTTGAGGCCGCCTCAGGACGTGACGTCGATGTGGTGGCCGAGGACCGACTTCCCCATCTTGTCCGGCAGAGCATCGACGACGAGATCGTCGCGCTGTGAGGGTCAGTCCGTCGGTCCAGGCCCTCTCCCGGATGCTTGCCCATGCTCGCCAGGCCCTCCGGTACGTCAAGCACGCGGGACCGGAGTGGCACAACGATCAGTTGGCGGTCGACGCGATCGCGGTCCGGGTTCGGGAGGTCGCCGAGGTCGCCAAGCATCGGTTCCCGGACGGCGAGCGAGAAGCGTACCCACAGATCCGCCGGCGAGACATGGTTCGTGCTCGAGACCTCATCACCCACCACCACGACCGGCTGGATGTTGACGAGCTGCGGAGGATTGTTGAGAACAGCCTCCCCGAAACCAATCCAACAGCTCGAGCAGCTGGATCTTCCCGCGTGGGACCTCGAATCGCGCCGATGATGCGGACCGGCGAGGCAACCGCCTCGCGCGGGCGGGCGCTTCTGATCAGGCCCGGAACTCGGCCCCGTGCGCCCCGGTCAGCGCCTTCCTGACGCGCGCCAGCTCGCCGTCGACCTCGGCATCGGTCAGGGTCCTTTCCGGGCTTCGGAAGGTGAGGGAGAAGGCAACGCTCTTGCGCCCCTCCCCGACTTGGGGCCCGATGTACTCGTCGAAGGCCCGCGCTCCCTTCAGGAGCTCTCCACCGGAGTCCCGGATCGTCGAGAGCAGCGAGGCTGCGGGGAGGTCGCCGCCGACCACCACCGCCAGATCGCGGTCCACGGTCGGGAACCGCGCCAGCGGCGCGTACCGCCTGTCCCTGCCGCCGGTGAGCAGCGGCTCGACGTCGACCTCGAGCAGGACCGCCCGCCCGGGCAGGTCAAAGCGCTCCATCACCTGCGGGTGAAGCTCGCCCAGATGGCCCGCCGGGCGGCCGTCGACCAGAACCCGGGCGCAGCGTCCGGGATGGAAGAGGACACCGGTCGCGGGCTCGTAGGAGATGTCGTGGAGGCGCAGCACCTCGGCCGCCCGCTCGAAGGCCCCCTTCACCTGGAGGAAGGCGGCGCGGCCCTCGTCCGGCTCCGGGCCGGCGAGCCGGAGCATGGCCAGCCGCTGGATCTCATCCGGCTGGCCCTCCGGCCCGTCGTCACGGCCGAGGTACACCCTGCCCATCTCGAAGGCCGAGAGGGCGGCGCGGTCGCGCTGGCGGTTCAGCGCCGCCGCCTGGAGCAGGGTCACGGCCAGGCTGGTCCGCATGACGTCGTGCTCGTCGCTGACCGGGTTGACCACCCGGATCGTCCGGTCGGCGATGCCAAGCCCCTCCAGCACGCGGCTGGAGACCAGGGCCACGCTGACGATCTCGTCGTAGCCGGCACCGGCGAGGGAATTGCGGGCCGCGTCGAGCGTCCGCTCCTGGCTCGGCCGGAAGGGCAGCCACCGGCCCCTCCTGCCCGCCGGCAGCGTCGCCGGCACGTTGTCGTAGCCGTAGCTCCGGCCGACCTCCTCGGCGACGTCCTCGGCGATTCGCACGTCGAGGCGGTAGACCGGCGGGAACACGTCCCACTCACCGTCCCCGTCCGTCTGCACCTGGAACTCGAGGCGGGTGAGGCCGGCCTCCATCTCCTCCCGCGGCACGGTGATGCCGAGGATGGCGTCGATGCGCTCCGGCGGGAAGCTGATCCGGACCGGGTCCTGGGGCCGCGGATACTCGTCGACCCACTCGGTGTGCACGGTGGCCCCGGCCAGCTCCGCCAGCAGCATCGCCGCCCGTCGGGCGCCGGCCAGGGCGAGCTCCGGCGAGAGGCCCTTCTCGAAGCGTGCCGACGCGTCGGTGCGCACCCGCAGGGCGCGGCTGGTGGCGCGGACGTTGACGCCGTCGAAGTTGGCCGACTCGAGCAGGATCCGGGTGGTGAGCCCGGTCACGCCGCTCTCCTCGCCGCCCATCAGGCCGGCCAGCGCGACCGGGCCCTCGCCGTCGGCGATGACCAGCATCGAGGGGTTCAGCGACCGCTCGACGCCGTCGAGCAGCATCAGCCGCTCACCCTCCTCGGCGCGCCGGACGATGATCCGGGCACCGCGCACCTGATCGAGGTCGAAGGCGTGGAGGGGCTGCCCGTACTCCAGGCAGACGTAGTTGGTGACGTCGACGACGTTGTTGATGGGTCGGATGCCGCCGCTCCGGAGCCGCCGCTGCATCCAGCTCGGCGAAGGGCCGACATGGACGTTGGAGAGGACTGCGCCGATGTAGCGCCGGCACAGGTCGGGCGCCTCGATGTCGACCTGGATCAGGTCGGTGCCCTTGGGCTCGACGCCGCCGGTGAAGCGCGGCATGAAGTCCCGTCCCAGGGAACGTCCCAGCCCCGCCGCCAGCTCTCGGGCCAGGCCCAGGTGGCCCAAGCAGTCGGGCCGGTTGGCGGTCACCTCGACGTCGAGGATCGCCTCGTTGGGGATGACCGCGCTGAGCGGCTGACCGGGCTCGCCCGCCTCCAGCAGCAGGATCCCTTCGGGGCCGTCCTCGATCAGGAGCTCGGCCGCGGAGCAGAGCATTCCCCGCGCCGCCTCGCCGGCGATCACGCCGTCGCGCACGGTGACGCCGCCGGGGACGGTGGTTCCAGGGAGCGCCACCGGGACCAGGGTGCCGGGCACGGCGTTGGGCGCCCCGGCGATGATCTGCCGCGTCTCGGTGCCGAGGTCGACCTGGTGGATCCAGAGCGGCTTGCGGCTCCTGGGGTGGGGAACCTGGCTCTCGATGCGGCCGACGACGATGCCGGCGTAGTCGATGACGCTGACGTGGTCGACGACGAAGCCGGCCATGGTCAGGACCTCCGCACCCTTCTCGGGGGCGACGTCCTTGACGCCGGCGAGATCGCACAGCCACTCGTAGGAGAACCGCATCAGAACTGCTCCAGGAAGCGAAGGTCGTTGTCGTAGAAGAGCCGGAGGTCGTGGATGTCGTACATGAGCATCGCGATCCGCTCAATGCCGAAGCCCCAGGCGAAGCCGCGGTACTGCTCGGGATCGACGCCGCCGTTTCGCAGCACGTTGGGATGGACCATGCCACACCCGCCGGTCTCCAGCCAGCCGGAGTGGCCGCAGCTGGGGCAGCCCTTGCCGGAGCAGACGCCGCAGGAGACGTCGAACTCGAAGCTGGGCTCGGTGTAGGGGAAGTAGTTGGGCCGGAAGCGGACCTTCCTCCCCTCCTGCCACAGGGACTCGGCGAAGTACTGCACGGTGCCCTTGAGGTCGGCCACGCTGATGTCGGAGTCGATGGCCAGGGCCTCGAGCTGCATGAACTGGGCGCCGTGGCTGGCGTCGACGTTCTCGCGGCGATAGACCCGACCGGGCATGGCCACGTAGAGCGGGGCCCCGTACCGCTGCATGCAGCGGATCTGCATCGGCGAGGTGTGCGTGCGCAGGACCAGGTCCTCGGCCTCGTTGAGGAACAGCGTCTCCTGCATGTCCCGCGAGGCGTGCCCCTTGGGGAGGTTCAGCGCCTCGAAGTTGTACCAGTCGGTCTCGACCTCGGGTCCGACCTCGATCCGGTAGCCGAGGCTCTCCATGATCGCCTCGACCCGGCGCTGGACCTTGGTCAGGACGTGGAGCCGGCCCTCCGCCGGTGGCGTGCCGGGGAAGGTGACGTCGATCGGCTCCAGCTCGGCCAGGCGGTCGAGCCGGGTCCGCTCCAGATCTCGCGTCCGCGCCTCCAGCGCCGCCTCGATCGAGGTCCGGGCCTGGTTGAACTCGCGGCCGGCGGCCGCCCGCTCATCGCTGGCCAGCTTGCCGAAGCTGCGGGGGATCGCCATCAGCTCCGAGCCGCGGCCCAGGAACTCGACGCGCAACGCCTCCAGGGCATCGGCATCGCTCGCGGCCTGGATGGCCGCGATCGCCTGATCTGCGATCTCGCGTGGACGGCTGATGACCTTCATCGTGTGTGTCTACTCCTACCGCTTCACCGGCGTGCGTCCGGCGGTTGACTTTGCCCGAATGGTGACAGGTTGCCAGGCCCGCGGCGGCGGACCCGACCGCCGATGTGGGAGAGGAGGATCGCCGCCGCCGCGGCCACGTTCATCGACTCCACACCCTCCGCCATGGGGATCGTGACCGGTAGCAGATCGGCGCGGCGCAGGCCGGCCGCCTCGTTGCCCAGGCCGATCACCGCGCAGCGATCGAGATCGATACCCTCGGGCGGAACGCCGCCTCTGGCCACGGCTCCGTAGCCGGGCAGATCGCCGAGCTCATCCCAGGTGCCGCGGGCGACGCGCAGCCGGAAGACGGTTCCGGCGGCGGCCCGCACCGCCTTGGCTCCCAGCGGGTCGGCGCTGCCGTCGAGCACGGCCACCGCCGGCGCGCCACAGGCGGCGGCGGTGCGGAGGATGGTGCCGACGTTGCCCGGGTCCTGCACCCCGTCGAGGACGGGAAGGGGCCAGCCGGCGGCGGCGGCGGCGGCCCTGGCCGCGGTGATCGGAGCCTCCTCGAAGCGGGCGAGAGCGATCACGCCCTGGCTGCTGACGGTCTGCCGGGCAGCGTCGAAGGCGCGCTCGGAGAGAACCACCGTGCGGCGGGCCGGAGCCTCGAAGTCCACCCCCTCGCGGAGGGCGAGCAGTTCCAGGCCGATCCCGGAGGCGAGGGCCTCGTGGACCAGACGTGGACCCTCGAGGAACACCGCACCCGGCTCGCGCCGGCGCCCCAACTCCCTGAGGCGCCGCACGAGAGGGTTGGCCGGACTCGCGATCAGCGAGTCCGGGTCAGAGCTTCTGCTTGGCAACCTCCACCAGCCGGGTGAAGGCATCGCCGTCGCGGACCGCCAGGTCGGCGAGGACCTTGCGGTCGATCTCCACGCCGGCCTGCTTCAGGCCGAACATGAAGCGGTTGTAGGGCAGACCACCCTGTCGAGCGGCGGCGTTGATTCGAGCGATCCACAGACGGCGGAAGTCACGCTTGCGCTGCCGGCGGTCGCGGAAGGCGTAGGCGAGGGAGTGCAGCACCGCCTCGTTGGCGGCGCGGAAGCGCCGGCTGCGAGCGCCGCGGAAGCTCTTCGCCCGGTCCAGGATTGAGCGGTGCCGGCGGTGGCCGGCTACGCCGCGCTTGACTCTGGCCATTTGCTCAGACCCCCAGGGCGCGGCGGACGCGCGTCACGTCGGCGGCGTGCGCCGGCGTCGCCTGGGCAAAACCGCGCTTGCGCTTGGCGGACTTCTTCTCGAGCTTCTTCCGCTTGAAGGCGCTGGCATGCATGAGCTTGCCGTTGCGGGTCACGCGAAAGCGCTTCTTCGTCGTGGAGTGCGTCTTAAGCTTCGGCATTGGCGGGGGCGGCCTCCTTCTCCTTGACCTTGTGCGAGGGCGCCAAGATCATGAACATGCTCCGCCCTTCCATCGCCGGGGCCCTCTCGACCACGGCCAGCTCCTGGGCCTCCTCGGCCACCCGGTCGAGCAGCTTTCGCCCGATCTCCTGGTGGGCGAGCTCGCGCCCTCGGAACCGAATCGTCACCTTCACCTTTTCGCCCTGCTCAAGAAAGCGCCTGACGCCACGGAACTTCGTGAGGAAATCATGGTCGGCGATCTTGGGCTTCAGCTGCATTTCCTTCAGCTGCGTCGTCACCTGACGACGCCGCTGGTCCTTCGCCCTCTTCGTGGCGTCGAACTTGTAGCGGCCGTAGTCCATGATCCTGCAGACGGGAGGTGCGGCCTGCGGGGCCACCTCCACCAAGTCGAGACTCTTCTCCCGGGCGATCCTTCTCGCCGTTTCTAGGCTGATGACGCCGAGCTGGTTGTTCTTGTCATCGATCAGACGGACTTCAGAGGTCCGGATCTGCTCGTTGATCCGAAGCTCTTTAAAGGGAATGGTCTCTTACCTCACCGGACAAGTCGTGCGCGTCTCCTCTGCCCCCCTTTGGGGCATATACAAAATTGCGGACGGCAATGGGCCATCCGCACTTGCAACCTCTCAGGCGACCAGGTGATACCGGTTCCGCGAGGTGAGGGGCGGAACCCCTACTTCGTCGGGCGGAATCGTACCAGATGCCCCCCTGATGTGCGAACCGAACAAACCTATGGTTCCCCGTCCCCGGCGCCGGCGAAACCGGCCGGAGACGGGGTGTGGCCGCACTAACCGAGTCTGCGCTCCGTGATCTCGGCGATGATTCGGTCCCGGAAGCCATCGGCGGTGGACTCGAACTGCTCGCCCGAGCGCGTCCGCACCGACACCTTGCCCTCCTCGGCCTCGCGGGCCCCGACGACCAGCATGTACGGGGTCTTCTCGGCCTGGGCCTGGCGGATCTTCTTGCCCACCCGCTCCGAGGAGTCGTCCACCCGCACCCGCACCCGCGACCGCCGGAGGACGTCCGCGACCTCGTGGGCATAGCCCTGCTGCACGTCGGTGATCGGCAGAACCGCCACCTGCTGCGGGGCGAGCCAGGTCGGGAAGGCACCCGCCCAGTGCTCGATGAGGTACGCGGTCATGCGCTCCATGGCGCCGAAGGCACCGCGGTGGATCATGACCGGGCGCTGGCGGCTGCCGTCGGCGGCGACGTACTCGAGGCCGAACCGCTCGGGCAGCTGGAAGTCGACCTGGATCGTGTTGTTGGTGAACTCGCGGCGCTGCGCGTCCCTGACCTGGAAGTCGATCTTGGGACCGTAGAAGGCGGCCTCGCCGGTGCCGACCACGTACTTGGCGCCGACCGAGTCGAGGGCGCCGGCCAGCGCCTCCTCGGCGTTCCGCCACTGCTCGTCCTCGCCCACCCACTTGTCGCCGTCCTTGTCGCGGACGGAGAGGCGGTAGGTGTAGTCGTCCACCCCGAGCGTCCTCATGAAGTAGTTGGCCAGGTCGATCACTCCCAGGATCTCCTGGTGGAGCTGTTCGGGGGTGCAGAAGATGTGAGCGTCGTTGAGCGCGATCGAGCGCACCCGGATCATGCCCATGAGCTCGCCCGACTTCTCGTAGCGGTACATGTTGCCGATCTCGGCGATGCGCATGGGCAGGTCGCGGTAGCTGTGCAGCCCCTGCTGGTAGATCAGGATGTGGTGCGGGCAGTTCATCGGCCGCAGCTCGTACTCCTCGCCCTCGGGAGTGACCATGGGCGGGAACATCGAGTCGTGGTACTTCTGCCAGTGGCCGCTCTGCTTGTAGAGGTCGAGCTTGGCCATGACCGGGGTGATCACGTGCTGGTATCCGCGTGCCAGCTCCTCGTCGACGACCCAGCGCTCCAGCTCGCGGCGGACGGTGGCGCCGTTGGGCAGCCACAGCACCAGGCCGGGGCCGCAGCGCTCGTCGAGGGCGAAGAGCCCGAGCTCACGGCCCAGACGCTTGTGGTCGCGGCGCTCCGCCTCCTCCAGCGCCTGGAGGTACTCCTGCTGCTCCTCGGCCGAGGGCCAGGCGGTGGCGTAGATGCGGGTCAGCTGCTGCCTGTGCTCGTCGCCGCGCCAGTAGGCGCCGGCCACCTTGAGCAGCTTGAAGGCCTTGATCTCGCCGGCGTCGGCGACATGGGGGCCGCGGCAGAGGTCGAAGAAGTCGCCGGTGCGGTAGCAGCTGACGATCTCGTCGTCCTTCGCCTCGTGATCGAGGATCTCGAGCTTGTAGGGCTGGTTCAGCTCCCGGAAGCGGGCGATCGCCTCCTCCCGTGGCAGCTTGACCTGCTCGAAGGGCACCCGCTTGCGGATGATCTCCGCCATCTTCTTCTCGATGCGCCTGAAGTCCGTCTCGGAGATCGGCTCCGGGAACTCGAAGTCGTAGTAGAAGCCGTTCTCGATCGGCGGGCCGATCGCGTACTTGGTGCCCGGCCAGAGCTCGGTGACCGCCGCCGCCAGCACATGGGCGCAGGAGTGGCGGAGCACGTAGAGGGAGTCGGGCGCGTTCACTTCTTCGGCGACGTCGAGCACGAATGGGAAGTATAGATGTCGGCACGGCCGCTCCCGTGTCGCGGAGCCCCGCACGAGACGGGCGACGGCCCCGGATCACCGTCCGCGGCGGACCAGGCCTTTGGAGAGACGGAAGCGCAGCGGCCGGATCATCCGCCTGTATGCCGGGATCCAGCTCATCGCCCGGGTGTAGAGGCGGAGGCCGGCGAGCGGGATCCGGGCCCTCGCCGCCAGCACGTCGGCGTCGTCGATGAGCCGGAGCCTCGGGCACCAGCGCTCGATCTCCCGCGGATCGTCGAGACCCCACAGCGTGTAGCCGAGGAGCCCGGAGAGCCTCGCCATCGGCGAGGACATCACGTCGAGCACCAGATCGCCCTCGCCGAAGTGCTCGGTCAGACGCTCCAGGAGCGAGCGGGCGTCGGCCTCGCTCAGATAGGGAAGCAGGCCCTCGGCGATGATCAGCACCGGGGCGTCGTTCGGGATCTGCCGGATCCAGTCGGGCTCGGTGACCGAGGACGCGATCAGCTGGCACCCATCGCGACGGGGAAGCAGGCGCCGGCGGATCTCGACCACGTCCGGGAAGTCGAGGTCGTACCAGCGGACGCCGGGACCGGGGTCGAGCCGGAGGACGCGACTGTCCAGCCCACAGGCGAGATGCAGGACGACGGCGTCCTCGTGCTCGGCCAGGAACTCCCGAGCCCAGGCGTCCATCAGCCGGGCGCGCAGCACCGCGACATAGGCGTCGAGCCCGGCCACCCGCACCAGGGGCCCCACCCGGCCGATGCGCCGGAGCGCCTCATCGGCCCACCGGTCGCCGAGCAGCGGGGCCGGGCTTCGGTAGTCGATGGCGCGGGAGTAGAGGGTCACCAGCAGCGTCCTCCTCACCCGGTCCGAGAGGTCGATCCTCTCCCTCACCGGACCATCGTGACGCGCCGCTCGACGGCTGTGGGCCGGATCAGCCTCGGGCCGCGGCCTGGTCCTCGCCGAAGGCCCCGAACATCGCCTCCCACTCGGCCAGCGACAGCGTCTCGGCCCGCCGCTGGGGATCGATGCCGAGGTCCTCGAAGCGGGTCAGGACCCTCCCCCGATCGCCGCCGGTGATGCGGACCAACGAGCCACCCAGCTGCTTCCGCCGGAACTGGAAGACGACCTCGACGAAGCGGAAGAAGCGGCCCAGGTCGGGCACCGTGACGGCCGGGCGCTCCCGCACCTCGAGGACGGCCAGCGCCGAGTGGACCTCGGGTGGCGGCTCGAAGGCCTCCGGGGGCAGCTCGAACTCGATGCGGGGCTTGGCCAGGGTCTGCACGGCCACCGTGGCCAGGCTCCAGCCGCTCAGCCCACACCAGCGCTGCGCCACCTCCCGCTGTACGACCAGGGACAGCCGCCGGGGTCGGGGCGGTTCCTGCAGCAGCTTCTCGATCAGGGCCCCGGTCAGGTAGTAGGGGATGTTGCCGACGACGATCTGGCCACCCTCCGGGAAGAGCGCGGCGACGTCGAGCTTGAGGATGTCGGCGGACACCACCTCGGCGCCGGGCGCGGCCTCGCGCAACTCCGGCAGCTGGCGGCCGTCGAGCTCGACCGCCACCACCCGCCGGGCGATGCGCACCAGCCCCGCGGTCAACGTGCCCGGCCCCGACCCGACCTCCAGGACCTCGTCATCGCCGGTGATGCCGGCCGCCGCCAGGACCCGGTCGCGCAGCTCCTCGTCGACCAGGAAGTGCTGGCCCAGCCGCTTGATCGGTCGGGGGCTTCGGTCCCTCATCCGTTCATGCGCGAGAACAACCGGAGGGCGTTCTCCCGCTGCAGCCGGTCGATCTCGTCGAGCCCGATGCCCCGGACCTCGGCCAGCATCCGGGCGGTGTCGACCATCCAGGCCGGCCGCATCGCCCCCGACCGCCCGCGCGGCGTCCCCCAGGGCGAGTCCGTCTCCAGCAGCAGCCGGTCGGCCGGTGCCCGGCCGGCGACGTCGCGGATCTGCTCCTTGGTCGCCCGGGTGATGGTGCCGGCGAAGGAGAGGTGGAAGCCGAGCTCGAGGAACCGCTCCGCCCACTCCCAGTCGAGCGACCAGTAGTGGATGACGCCGCGGATCCCCGGGTGCCGCCGGAGCTCCTCCCAGACCTCCTGCTCGGTCCCGCGGATGTGCACGCAGACGGGCAGGTCGAGCTCCACCGCAAGCTCGCAGCAGGAGCCGAACCACAGCCGCTGAGCCTCCTCCGGCCCCCGGTGCTCGTCGACGGCGTCGAGGCCGACCTCGCCGACGGCGACCACCCGCGGCCGCCCGGCGAGCTCGCGGAGCAGGGTCAGGTCCGGCCCCTCCTGGTTCAGCGGATGGTGCCCGGCCGCGGCCCAGACGCCCTCGACCTCACTGGCCCAGCCGGCGACGAGACGGCTGGTGGCCCCGTCGACGCCCATCGCGATGAGGTCGGTGACGCCCGCCTCCCTGGCCTCCCGCGCGGCCTCCTCCGGCCGCTGCTCGAGGTCGTCGAGGTGGAGGTGGGTGTCGATCAGGCGCATGCCGGTCAGACCGGCGCCCCCGCCTCCATCCGTGCCAGCTCCTCCTCGACCACCTTGGGGTCGAGCTTGCGGTAGAGGGGCTTGGGCTCGGGCAGGGGCCGGCCCTCGGGCAGCTCCTCGGGGCTCCAGCGGTCGCGGACCTCGTAGTCGCCGGTCAGGACCTGGTGGCTGTCGCCCTCGGGCTCGGTGTACTCGCGGACCTCCGGTATCGGCGCGATCACGTCCTCGTAGCCGAGCATCTCGTGCAGGCGCTGCGAAGAGAAGGGCAGGAACGGCGTCATCAGCACCTTGAGCTGGTTCACGCACTGGAGGGCGACGTTGAGCACGGTGCCGGCGCGCTCCTTGTCGTGCTTGACCAGCTGCCAGGGCTGCTCCTCGGCCAGGTACTGGTTGACCAGCGCGGCGAGGCGCATGGCCTCGGTGATGGCGGCCTTGAAGCGGGTCCGTCCGAGGGGCTCCCCCACCGTCTCGAATCCGGCCTCGACCTCGACCAGGAGGCGCCGGTCGCGCTCCGTGCGCTCACCCGCCGGGGGCACCGCGCCGAAGTTGCGGTGGGCGTTGACCAGGGTCCGGTGAACCAGGTTGCCCCAGGTCGAGACGAGCTCGTCGTTGTTGCGGCGGATGAACTCGGACCAGGTGAAGTCGGTGTCGCGGTCCTCGGGACCGGCGATGGACAGGTAGTAGCGGACCGCGTCCGGGTCGTAGCGGGAGAGCACGTCCCGGACCAGGATCACGTGGCCGCGGCTGGTCGAGAACCGCTTCCCCTCCATGGTCAGGAACTCGGTCGAGGCGATATCGTAGGGCAGGTCGAGGTCGCCGGCGCCGATCAGGATCGAGGGCCAGATCACCGTGTGGAAGGTGATGTTGTCCTTGCCCATGAAGTAGTAGTGGGGAACCAGCGGGTCCTGCCACCACTCCCGCCAGGCCTCCGGCGTGCCCCGCTCGCGAGCCCACTCGATGCTCGCCGAGAGGTAGCCGATGACGGCGTCGAACCAGACGTAGATGCGCTTGTCGGGCCGGTCGACCCAGCCGGGCAGCGGGATCGGCACGCCCCAGTCGAGATCGCGCGTGATCGCCCGCGGCTTGAGGTCCTCGAGCAGCTTCAGGGTGAAGGTGCGGACGTTGGCCCGCCAGTGCCCCTGCGCCGTCGCCCACTCCCGCAGCTGGTCACGGAAGACGGGCAGCTCGAAGAAGAAGTGCTCGGTCTCGCGGAACTCGGGGACCTCGCCGTTGACCCGCGAGCGCGGGTTGATCAGGTCGATCGGGTCGAGCTGGTTGCCGCAGTTGTCGCACTGGTCCCCCCGCGCCTCGGGGTAGCCGCAGATCGGGCAGGTGCCCTCGATGTAGCGGTCGGGCAGCGTGCGCCCGGTCGAGGGCGAGACCGCGCCGAGCTGGGTGCGGGGCACGATGTAGCCCTTCTCGTGGAGCGACCGGAACAGGTCCTGGGTCACCCGGTAGTGGTTGTGGGTGGTGGTCCTGGTGAAGCAGTCGTAGGTCAGGCCGAGCCGGCGCAGGTCCTCGACGATGATCGCGTTGTAGCGGTCGGCGAACGCGCGCGGAGGGATGCCCTCGGCGTCGGCGCCGTAGGTGATGGGCGTTCCATGCTCGTCGGTGCCGCTGACCATGAGCACCTCGCGGCCGCGCAGGCGCTGGTAGCGGGCGAAGACGTCGGCGACGCCGAAGCTGGCGACGTGGCCGAGGTGGCGAGGCCCGTTGGCGTAGGGCCACGCCACGTTGATCAGGATCTTGGTGGAGTCAGTCACTGGCGAAGACAAGGGTAAACTCGCCCCGCGGCGGATCGTCGAGCGCCGCCAGGATCTCTTCGGCGGTGCCGCGCAGCACCTCCTCGTGGACCTTGGTCATCTCCCGGGTCGCGGCCATGCGCCGCTCGGGGTCGACCTCCTGGAGGATGGCCAGCGACTTGCGCACGCGATGCGGCGATTCGAAGGCGACGATGGGGTGGTCGAGGTCGCGCAGCGTCTCGAAGAAGCGCCGCAGCTCGCCCGGCTTGCGGGGCAGGTAGCCGGAGAAGCTGAAGCCCTTGCCCTTGAACCCGGCCACGGCCAGGGCCGAGGTGATGGCGCTGGGCCCGGGGATGGGGACGACGTCGTGGCCGTCCTCCCAGGCGGCGTCGACCAGCGCCTGGCCGGGATCGGAGAGGGTGGGCGTGCCGGCGTCGCTGACCAGCGCCACGTCGCCCATGCGCAGGGCGCTGAGCAACCGGCTCAGCTGCCGCTGCTCGACCGGGGCCCGGTAGCTGACCATGGCCTTGCGGATGCCGTGCCGGGTGAGCAGCCGTGAGGTGACCCGGGTGTCCTCGGCCGCGATGAGGGCGACCTCGCCGAGCACGCGCAGGGCGCGCAGGGTGATGTCCTCAAGGTTGCCGATCGGGGTCGCGACGACGTACAGCGTTCCCATTCCGAGCCCAACACTCTATCGGGCTCGGCACTCACCCGCGCCCCGCCGCTCCCGGCAGCATCGCCTCCGGCGCCCTGGCCAGGAAGGCCATCGCCGCCCGCACCGACTCCACCCGCCACAGCATCAGCATCCGGTCGAAGCCCGGCCGAGCCTCCTCGACCTGCTCCTGGAAGCGCTCGAGGACGGGTCGGAAGACCTCCTCCTGAGCCCGCAGCAGCGGCGCCGGGTCGCCGCCCGAGCGGACGATGAAGGCCAGCTTGAGCATCAGCAGCGAGCGGGTGTCGCGGACGTGCCCGACGGGCTCCGAGAGCCAGCCGGCCAGGCTGGCCCGCCCCTCCTCGGTCGGCCGGATCAGCTGCCGCTGGGGCCCGAGGTCGCTGCGCTCGGTCCCCGCGATCGTCGCCATCCCCTTTGTCTGGAGGGTGGAGAGCGCGCGGTAGACGAGCGGCGTCGAGAGGGCCCAAACCCGTCCGATCTCACCGTCGGCGGCCATCGCCTTGGCCAGGCCGAAGCCGTGCCTCGGCTCCTCCGCCAGCAGTCCCAGCACGGCCCACTCGCCTGGCGACAGCCTCGAACCTCTGATGGGCACGACCGAACATTACAGGTGTCCCTCCAGGCGGGGTCCCCCGTCCCGTGGCCGGTGACGCCCGACCGTGCCGAGCCCAACGTCCGACGACCGTGACCTCCAACCACCGTCCGCTGGCGGCGGGCGCCGATCTGTGCGAGGTTGGGAACGAGGCGTTGATTCCCTTCGAGGAGGTCGAGGACATGCAGAAAACCAAGGGCAGGGGCTCTCTCCCGGCGGTCGGCTTCGTGGGTCTGGGGGCGATGGGCCGGCCGATGGCGTCTCGCCTGCTCGCCAACGGCTACCCGCTGACCGCGTACGACATCGTTCCGGCGGCGACGGAGCGGCTGGCTTCCGCCGGCGCCCAGGCCGCCACCTCGCCGGAGGCGGTGGCAGAGGCCAGCGACGTGATCGTCTCCATGCTCCCCGACTCTCCGGACGTGCAGGCCGCCGTGCTCGGTTCGGGCGGGATCCTGGCCGGGATGCGGGAATCCGCCGTCCTCATCGACATGAGCACGATCTCCCCCGCCGTCACCCGCCAGGTCGCCGAGGCCGTGACCGCGGCCGGCCGCAGGATGCTGGACGTCCCCGTCGGCCGGACGCCGCGCCACGCCGCGGAGGGCGATCTCCTGCTCATGGCCGGAGGCGATCCTGACCTTCTGGAGGAGGTGGGGCCGATCCTCCGCTGCTTCGGGAAGGACCTCGTCCACTGCGGTCCGGTCGGCAGCGGCGCGATCATGAAGCTGGTCAACAACCTGCTCGGGGCCTCGATCCTGGCCGCCGACGCCGAGGCCCTCGTCCTCGGCGTGGCCGCCGGCCTGGAGCTGGAGACGGTGCTCGCCGTCCTGCGCTCGACCGGGGCCAGCAACACGCACCTGCGGTCCACCTACCCCGAGAAGGCCCTGCGTCGGGACCTCTCGCCCGGCTTCGCCACCCGCCTCGCGATCAAGGACGTCCGTCTCGCGCTCGAGCTGGCGAGCGAGGTGCGCCTTCCCATCGGCGTCGGCGCGGCCGCCCTGCAGCTGTTCAACGCGGCCGCCGCCGAGGGCCACGAGAACGACGACTACACATCCGTGCTCGCCGTGCTCGAGCGCTACGGCAAGGTCGAGCTCCACGAGCGACCGGCGCCGAACGAGCGGCGGCCATGAGCGGCCGGGCCCCGGCCCGGCCGGCGAATGCGTGAACGTAGGGCGGTGACAACCAGATCTCCGATGGGCGTCGACCGCGGCCTCACCGCTTATGGCGACGCGGGCTTCTCCCGCTACCTGCGTCACGCCTTCCTGGCCAGCGCCGGCTACGATGTGGGCGACCTCGACCGGCCGGTCGTCGGCATCGCCCACACCTGCTCCGACTTCACCCCCTGTCACCGCCAGATGCCCGAGCTGGTGGAGGCGGTGCGCCGCGGGGTTCTCGAGGCGGGCGGCCTGCCCATGGTGTTCCCCACCACCTCCCTCGGCGAGACCCTGCTCTCGCCGACCTCGATGCTCTACCGCAACCTCGCCGCGATGGAGACGGAGGAGATGATCACCGCCCAGCCGATGGACGCGGTGGTTCTCGTCGGCGGCTGCGACAAGACGGTTCCGGCACAGCTGATGGCCGCCATCTCCGCCGACGTGCCGGCGCTGCTGCTGGTGACCGGACCCATGCTCACCGGAGGCTGGCGCGGCGAGCGCCTGGGCGCCTGCACCGACTGCCGGCGTTACTGGACCGCCCACCGCGCCGGCGAGCTGGACCAGGCCGAGATCGAGGAGGTGCAGGGGGCGCTCTGCTCGACGGCGGGCACCTGCATGGTGATGGGCACGGCCTCGACCATGGCTCTCCTCTGCGAGGCGCTCGGCCTGATGCTGCCCGGAGGGGCCACCCCGCCCGCCGCGACCGGCGAGCGGCTCCGGCAGGCGGTGGCGACCGGGCGGCGGGCGGTGGCCATGGCTCGGGAGGAGCTGCGACCGAGCCGGATCCTCTCCCGGGCGTCGTTCACCAACGCCGTCGCCGTCCTCGGCGCCGTCGGCGGTTCGACCAACGCCGTCGTGCATCTCCTCGCCGCCGCCGGACGGGCCGGGATCGACCTCGACCTCGACGACTTCGACCGGATCTGCAGGCGGGTGCCGCTGCTGGTCGACTGCAAGCCGAGCGGGAACGGCTACATGGAGGACCTCCACCGGGCGGGCGGCCTGCCCGTGCTGCTGCGGGCGATGGCACCGCTTCTCGACGGCACCGCGCTGCGCGCCGACGGCCGGACCGTGGCCGAGGCCGTCGCCGCGGCACCGGCGCCGCCGGCGTGGCAGCACACCGTCGCCGGCCTCGACGACCCGATCGGGCCGCCGGGCTCGCTCGCCGTCCTCCGCGGCTCGCTGGCACCGGACGGCGCCGTGCTCAAGGTGGCCGCGGCGACGCAGGGGCTGCTCCAGCACGAGGGCCCGGCACTGGTCTTCGAATCCCCCGAGGACGTCGAGCGCCGTATCGACGATCCCGACCTTGGGGTCACGCCGGACACCGTGCTCGTGCTCCGCAACGCCGGCCCCGTCGCCTCGGGCATGCCCGAGGCGGGATCGCTGCCGATCCCGAGACGGCTCGCGGCCGCGGGGGTCCGGGACCTGGTCCGCGTCTCCGACGCCAGGATGAGCGGGACCGCATACGGCACGGTGATCCTCCACTGCGCGCCGGAGGCGGCCCGTGGCGGCCCGCTGGCACTGGTTCGAGACGGCGACCGGATCCGCGTCGACACCGAGGGGAGACGGCTGGACCTCCTCGTCGACGAGACCGAGCTGGCGCTGAGGCGCGGGGCGCTCCGTCCGCCGGCCCTGCCCGAGCGGGGGTGGCGCCGGCTCTTCGCCGAGCACGTCCTCGCCGCCGATCAGGGCGTGGATCTCGACTTCCTGCGCAGTCGCCGCGAGACGCCGGCGACGGAGGAGACACCACCCGAGCCGCCATCGTGACCGGGACCGCGGAGGGGCTGTCGCCGGCGGCCCGCCCCCGATGGATTCGCCGTCTCCGCCACCCCTCCTCCCCTGGGGGTGGGCGTGGCCGGTGTCCGAGTGGCAAGCTAATGAAGCCTCACGGAATACGCACTCACTCTGGAGGAGGGGGTTGTGGCTCGCCTCGTTGAGAACCCATCGGCGGGACTGCCGGCTCTGCTGAGCGGGCTCACCCACGAGTTCCAGCATGCGTCGGGGGCGGACATCGTCTCCCTGGCCCTGCTCGACGACACGACCCGCACCTACTACGCGCCGTTCGTGCTGGGTCTGCCCGAGGAGGGGCTCACGGCCGCCCTCGCCGACCAGACCGAGCAGCTCGGCCGCTACGACACCGACCGCGCCGAGGGCAAGGCGCCCGATGATCTTCACGTCCGCCAGTACGGCTCCTCGGTCTGGCTGGCCGTGGTCCAGAAGACGCTGGTCGCCGCGCAGGCGCCCTCGGAGGTCGACAGCACCTTCGTGCGGCGCTATCACATCGCCTCCATGATCGGGCTGCCGCTGCTGGTGCACCGCCGGTACCTGGGGCACGTCTACCTCAACTACTGCACCGAGGGCGAGCCCAGCCCGCCGGACCCCCGCCTGCCCCGAGGCGACAGGCTGCGCGAGCTCGAGGAGCTCGCCGCCGAGGCCGCGCACCGGATCCTGGACACCCTCGCCGACGACGCGCGAGCCGCGCTGCTCGGATCCGGCCGGCTGGCCCAGCTTCTGGCCACCCCGGGGGCGGACGAGGAGGGCGAGGGCCCCGCGCTGCGCCGGCGCTTCGCGATCGCGCTCTCCGAGCTGCTGTACGCGACCGGCCAGGCCGCCGCGTCCGTCTACCGGCTCTCGGCCCAGGGCGACACGTTGGATCTCATCTCGGCGCAGGCGCCGATCGCCGTGCCGCTCCAGATCCCGGTGCCGGAGGGAGCGGCGGACGCGGGTGAGGTCGCGCTTGCGTCGCTGCGCGACGTGGCCCGGAGGGCCGGCCTCCATCCGGTCATCTCGCAGGGGCTGGGTCCCGCCGACCAGGCCCCCCGCGGGTACCTCGTCGTGTTCTCACGGGACCTGCTCGCCCGGGTCCGCTGAGCACCGGCCATCCTCACCCTGCTGGGCACCGCGGCCGACCTGATGACGGGGGCGCTGGCCTCCGAGGAGCTGGTCGGGGACCTCGAGCGGAGCAACCGGCTGCTCGGCGCGCTGAGCAAGATGACGACCACCATCCTCCGTCCCGGCGCCTCCCGCCAGCAGGTGCTGGAGGCGGTCGCGCAGCGCCTCACCGACGCCTCCGCCCCCGAGTTCGACTTCGATTTCGCGACCATCACGCTGCTCGGCGAGCAGCCCGACGGCGGGCTCGCCGTCCGGGGGTCGGCGGGTGCCTCGACGGTGGAGACGATCCGCTACCAGGCGGTCGCCGACGGCGCCACCAGCCGGCAGGGAACCCGGGTGCCGGCCTGGGCGCTGACCCAGGACCGGCCGCTGGCGTCCGACGACGTGCTCGCCTACTGCGCGAATCACTGGCAGGCCGTCGTCGTCGGCCCCGAACCGGCGGATCCGGAGAAGGGCGCGGCCGGCTTCCTCGAGGGGTACACGCCCGAACAGGTGCGGATGCTTGCGGTCCCCGTGCAGCGCGGCGACGGCGAGGTGCTCCAGGACATCCCGATCGCGCTGGTCGGACCGGACAGCACCGCCGAGGCGGCCGTCGCGGCGCCGCCGGTGTTCACGCTCGACGCCGAGATCTTCGTCGCCAACCGGCA
>DATAXV010000109.1:0-12924 GCA_036272915.1 Candidatus Dormiibacterota bacterium | reverse complement strand
CCGCAAGGGATCGGTCAAGGACACGGCGGCCGAGCTGGGCCTCCACCGGCACACCGTGCTCTACCGCCTGGAGCGCCTTGAGGAGCTGGTCGGGGGCAAGCCGGACAGCCCGGCCCTGCGCCAGCGCCTGACCCTGGCCCTGGATCTGCGCACCCTGCTTTGATTCATCAGGTCCAAAGGTTCGAGCACCTTTTCCCACTTCGCGGAGGGGCGCTTTTCGACTCAGGGTCCGTAACGTAGCCGAAGATGACATCACCGACACAGCCCCAGGTCGTGGTCACCGGCATGGGCTTCATCACCCCCGTCGGCCACGATCGGGAGACCGTGTGGTCGAACCTGGTCGAGGGAGTGTCCGGCGTCGGGCCGATCACCCACTTCGACACCGCCGCCTACTCGACCAAGATCGCGGCCGAGGTGAAAGGCTTCGACCCCCTCAACTACATGGACCGCAAGACCGCCCGCAACATCGGCCGGTACTGCCAGTTCGCGCTGGCCGCCAGCAAGCTGGCCCTGGCCGACGCCTCCCTCGAACCGGCCAGACTCGACCCCGACGACGTCGGCGTGATCGTCGCCTCCGGGATCGGCGGCATGGAGGAGATCGAGAACAACCACACGGCGCTGATGGAGCGCGGTGTGCGCCGGATCTCCCCATTCACGGTGCCGATGATGATCGCGGACATGGCGTCGGGCATCGTCGCCATCCACGTCCAGGCCGGCGGCCCCAACTACGCCATCGTCAGCGCCTGCTCCTCCTCCGGCCACGCCCTGGGCGAGGCCGCCGAGGTGATCCGGCGCGGTGACGCCCGGGCCATGCTGGCCGGCGGCTCGGAGGCGACGATCACGCCCCTGACCATGGGCGCCTTCTGCCAGATCAAGGCGGTAAGCGAGCGCAACGACGAGCCGGAGCGCGCCTGCCGTCCCTTCGACCTCGGCCGCGACGGCTTCGTCATGGGCGAGGGCAGCGTCATGTTCGTGCTCGAGGACGAGGAGTTCGCGCGCGCCCGCGGCGCCAGGCCCCTGGCCCGCCTGATCGGCTACGGCGCCAGCGCCGACATGTACCACTTCGTCGCCCCCCACCCCGAGGGCGCGGGTGCGATGCGGGCCATGCGCCGGGCGATGACCAAGGCCGGGGTCACCCCCGACCAGGTCGGCTACGTCAACGCCCACGGGACCTCGACCAAGGTCGGCGACATCGCCGAGACCAAGGCCATCAAGGAGGTCCTGGGCGAGCGTGCCCCGAAGGTGCCGGTGAGCTCGACCAAGTCGGTCCACGCCCACCTTCTCGGCGCGGCCGGGGCGATGGAGGCGGCGGCCTGCATCATGGCCATGGACGCGCAGGTGGCGCCCCCCACCATCAATCTGGACAACCCCGACCCCGAGTGCGATCTGGACTACGTGCCCAACCGGGCGCGGCCGGCCACGATCGATGTCGCGGTCTCGAATTCGTTCGGCTTCGGCGGGCACAACGCGACGCTCGTGCTCGCCCGCCCCGACTACGACGGAGGAGTCTGATGGCAGACAAGCTCGAGTTCCGCGATATGCAGGAGCTGGCGGCGGAGATCCTGGGCGTCGAGCCCGAGCAGGTGCAGCTGGACGTCAGCTTCCAGCGCGACCTCGCCGCCGACTCGCTCGACCTGGTCGAGCTGATCTCGGCGATCGAGGACAAGTACGACGTCGAGCTTCCCGAGGACGAGCTGGAGCGCATGAAGAACGTCGGCGACCTCTGGCGCTTCCTGGAGGTCAGGCAGGCGGAGCACCAGGAGGCCTAGGGGTGACGACCGAGGTCATGCGATCGCCACGGGTCCGCTCCGGGGCCCTGCCCCTGCGCGCCTGGCGTCCGCAGGGCCGGGCCGCCGCCATCGCCGGGATCGGCGTTGACGTGCCCGAGCGGGTGGTGACCAACGCCGACCTGGAGAAGGTGGTCGACACCTCCGACCAGTGGATCCGGGAGCGCACCGGCATCGAGCGACGCCGGCTTGCCGAGGAGGGCGCGGCGACCTTCGAGCTGGCCACCCGCGCGGCCCGCGCGGCGCTGGCCGACGCCGGCGTCGAGGCCGAGGAGGTCGACCTGATCATCGCCTCGACCTCCTCGCCGGACGGTCCCTTCCCCTCCGTCGCCTGCCGGGTGCAGGAGCAGCTGGGCGCCTACGGATGCCCCGCCTACGACCTGCTCGCCGCCTGCAGCGGTTTCATCTACGGCCTCAGCGCCGGTGAGGCGGCGATCGCCACCGGCCGCGCCGAGACCGTGCTCGTGATCGGCGCCGAGGTGCTCTCCCGCCTCGTCGACTGGACCGACCGGTCGACCTGCGTTCTCTTCTCGGACGGGGCCGGGGCGGCGGTGCTTCGCCCGGCCGAGCGCGGCGCCGGCTTCCTCGGCTGGTGCCTGGGCGCGGACGGCAGAGGCTACGACCAGATCACCTACGGCGACGTCGCCAAGGGCGCCTGGGCCGCGAGCGACAAGGATCCCCGGATCGGGATGAAGGGACCCGACGTCTTCCGCTTCGCCAACGAGATCTTCATCCGCCAGGCCTTCGCCGTCGCCGAGGCGGCCGGCATCGAGCCGTCGGAGATCGACCTCTGGGTCCCGCATCAGGCCAACGGCCGCATCATCGAGGCCGCCGCCCGCCGCATCGGGCTGCCCATGGAGCGGGTCATGGTGACCGTGCAGGACTACGGCAACAACTCCACGGCGACGATCCCGATGGCGCTGCGGCGCGCGCTCGACGAGCGGCGCATCGAGCCCGGCCACAAGGTGCTGCTGGCCGGTTTCGGCTCGGGCCTGACCTGGGGCTCGTGCCTGCTCGAGTGGGAGTGATCCCGGCTCCGAAGCTCCTTCGCAGATCGCGAACGGTCCCCCCGGCGCCGGTCCTGTAATCTACGCGGCGCTGATGTACTCGCCGTCACCGCAACGACGCCGGCGAGGGGGGAGCGGTCAAGGACGCGGGGGTGGTCGCGGGCAGTTCGGAGGACGGCCTCCGCGGCCGCGGCGCTCGCCGCTGCGCTCGATCGCACTGGTGATCCTGCCCTTCGTCATCACCGGGACGGTCGCCCTGCTCGCCTACTTCCTGCCCATCGCCGTGGTCGCGCTGAAGCAGACCGGCCAGCAGGTGGCGAGCAACGCGACCCAGCCGATCACCGCCGGCAGCCCCTTCACCATCCTCCTGCTCGGCTCCGACAACGACGCCAAGTTCCAGGGCAACCCGCTCACGCAGACGATGATGCTGGTCCGGGTCAATCCCCAGACCAAGCAGGTGACGATGTTCTCCATCCCCCGCGACCTCTACGTCCACCTGAGCACCGGGGGCTACGGCAAGATCGACGAGGCCTATGAGCTGGGCGGGCCGACGGCGGCGGTCCAGACCGTCGAGAACGACTTCGACGTCCAGATCGACGACTGGGCCTGGATCGGCCTCACCGGGCTGGTCAAGCTGGTCGACACCGTCGGCGGCATCGACATCTCGCCCACCAACGCCGTCCTCGACGACCAGTACCCCAACGACATCGACACCGCCAACCCCTACAGCACCTCGCGGGTGGCTGTGCTCCCCGGCGGCCAGCACCTGGGCGGGACCCAGGTGCTGGAGTACGTCCGCTCCCGGCATGACGACATCCGCGAGGACTTCGGCCGCTCCTTCCGGCAGCAGCAGGTGCTGATCGCGCTGCGGGCCAAGGCCAGGTACGTCAACGTCGCCGACCTCCCGACCCTGGTCTCCAGCTTCCAGGGCGAGTTCAAGACGAGCATGGGCGTGGAGCAGATGCGCGAGCTCCTGCCCGTGGCCGAGAAGATCCAGCCGGGCGCGATCAACCAGGTCGTGCTGGTCGGCAACTACACCTCCGACGGCTACGCCGGCGGCGAGGAGGTCCTCTTCCCGAACTGGGGCCTGATCCAGCAGAAGGTCCACCAGAGCTTCCCGGCGCCGCAGTGACCGTCTCCGGGGTTCTTCGCAATCGCGCCTTCCGCGTGCTGGCGGTGCTCGTCCTCTCGATCCTCTTCGGCTTCGTCGTCTACGGCTGGCTCGGCTCGCAGCGGAACTCGGCTGAGCTCAACGGCAAGGTCGTCGACCCGACCCAGGGCGGCACCCAGTTCAACCTCCCCGGGACCATCGTCGTCGCCCAGGCCGGCAACCTCTACAGCCTCACCAACGGCCAGTTCACCCGCATCGCCAGTGGTGGCTGGACGCAGCCGACGGTCACCCCCGACCACCAGCACCTGATCGTGGTCCACCGCCAGGGCAACTTCTCCGACCTCTACGAGATGAGCCCGGCCGGCACCATCCAGCGACAGCTGACCAGCGACGCCTCGGGCCAGGTCGACCTCAACCACTGGAGCTTCTACCCGCGCGTCTCGCCCAACGGGCAGCGCGTCTTCTACAGCTACGACGAGAAGTACTGCGACGGGTGCTATCTGGTCGATCTCTCCGTCTTCGCCCAGCCGCTGGCCGGCGGCCAGGGTTCGGCCGAGCAGTGGAGCAACCCGAACGAGGGCACCGGCGGCGACCTGCAGCCGATCCCCCTCGGCACCGGTGGGCTCCTCTACGCCAAGTACGAGGTCGACAACGGCACCGACCAGATCTACTCGCAGATCTGGTACCAGCGGGGCCAGGGGACGCCCGGCACCTCGCTCTCGCCGGCCAGCCAGACCTGCCAGCAGCCCGCCCTCTCCCCCGACGGGACCGAGGTGGCCATGATCTGCGCCCCGATCGGCGGCACGACCAGCGAGCTGGTGGTGGCGCCGCTCGAGCTCGGCCAGTTCACGCTCGGCCCGGAGACGGTGCTCGCCACCGGCATGCCCTCGGCGCCGACCTGGGCGCCCGAGGGCAGGGGCCTGATCTACCTCGCCCCGCAGAAGGGCGACACCGGGCCCTTCGAGCTCGACTACGTGCAGATCCCGACCGGCAAGGCGAGGCCCGACCCACGCGAGGTCACGACCAACGACGACTTCGACTCCACCGGTCCTCCCGTCTGGTATCGGTAGGCGGATGGCCGGGGACCGCGGGGGGACGGGCGGGCCCGAGGCCGGATCCCTGGACGAGCTCGAGGCGGAGATCACCCACTGCCGCCGATGTCCGCGGCTGGTGGCGTGGCGGGAGCAGGCGGCACGGGAGCGGCCGTCGCGGTTCGCCGACTGGGACTACTGGGCGAGACCCGCACCCGGCTTCGGTGACCCCGCCGCCCGGCTGATGATCGTCGGCCTCGCGCCCGCGGCCAACGGGGCCAATCGCACCGGCCGGATGTTCACCGGCGATCGGTCCGGAGACTGGCTCTATGGCGCGCTCTACCGCGCCGGCCTGGCCAACCAGCCGACCTCGACCCACCGCGACGACGGCCTCCGCCTGACCGACGTGTTCATCGGCGGGGTCGTCCGATGCGCGCCGCCGGCCAACCGGCCGCTGCCCGAGGAGCGCGACAACTGCCTCCCCTTCCTGATGCGCGAGCTGGCCCTGATGCCCCGTGTCCGGGTTCTTCTCTGCCTGGGCTCCTTCGCCTGGGACGGGTTGCTCCGCGGGCTCGCCGGAAGGGGTCTGACGGTGCGGCCCAAGCCGCGCTTCTCGCACCTCGCCGAGGCGAGGGTCGGGCCCTACGCGCTGCTCGGCTCCTACCATCCGAGCCAGCAGAACACCTTCACCGGCAAGCTGACCGTACCGATGTTCGATCGCGCCTTCTTCCGGGCGCGGGAGCTGATGGAGGAAGATGAACGCGGATGAGCGAGGACGGACCGCTGGAGGTGTTGACCTGGGGCGACTTCGGCGGCGCCTGCCGGGAGCTGGCCCAGATGGTCGCCGACGACGGCTACCGGCCTGACGTGATCCTTGCCGTGGCCCGCGGCGGTCTGCTGCCGGGCGGTGCCGTTGCCTACGCGCTGGGAGTGAAGAACGTCTTCACCATGAACGTCGAGTTCTACACCGGCGTCAACCGCCGCATGGAGATGCCGGTGATGCTCCCGCCGATGCTGAACGTGGTCGACGTCAAGGACCTGACCATGCTCGTCGTCGACGACGTCGCCGACACCGGCGCCACCCTGCAGGTGGTCACCGATTACGTCTCCGAGCACGTCACCGACGTCCGCTGCGCCGTCCTCTACGAGAAGCCGCAGAGCTCGGTCCGCTGCTCGTACGTCTGGAAGTGGACGGACCGGTGGATCGATTTCCCCTGGTCATCACGCGAACCGGTGTCGGCGACTCGCTGAGGTTGAACGGATACGAGATGGTTCTCGTACGGGGCACTGAGCTCGCCAACCGTTGCCACGACCCCTATGCCCAGACAAGGTCCTCGCGTGGCCTGCTGATTGCCCTGAGTTGCTGAGCGACGTCGTCAACCACATCTACCACCACGACTCCAGGCTTACCCGCGTACTCCTGTGCCCAGTCGTGCCGGAGTAGAGACCGCATCAGGAAGACGCGCCGACCATGCTCGAGCGCCAGGCGAGCCTGCATGCGCGCCCCACTCCTCCAGCCGGCCTCCATGACAACGGTCGCAGCCGCATAGCCACTCATCGTCGCATCCCGCATGGGGAAGGCCCTCTTGGTCGCAGGCGCATCGGGGAGGAACTGCGAAAGCACCATTCCGCGATGCGCAATCTCCTCTTGGAGCGCCGCGTTCTCGGAGGGGTACGCACGGCGTAGACCGGCTCCGAGAACTGCCACAGTCCTGCCGCCGGCCTTCAGCGCCCCGGTGTGGGCGGCCGTGTCGACGCCCTGTGCCAGGCCGCTGATTATCGAAACACCCAGCTCGGCCAGGTCCTTGGCAAGCGTTTCGGCTTGGCGCAGGCCGGACGGGGATGCCTCCCTGCTGCCCACGATCGCGACCCCCCTTGCGTCGGCAGGATCACTCGAGCCTCTCCACGTAACGAAGGGCGGGCGCTGGTGAATGGTTTGCAGCTGAGCCGGGTACGTGTCATCAAGGACGGTCGCCAGCGAGATGCCCTCCCGTTCCCATCGGCCAATCTCGGCTTCAGTCTCATCTATGCCCACTGAGGGGCCCATGTCGACCCGGCTTCTTTGGCCGGAAATGTACTTGGGGAGCAGCTCGATGGCGCTGCCACAGTCCTCGACCTCATCCGAGATCTCCGCCCATCGACGACCCGAGTGGCGCAGTAGATACAGGAATGCGGAGCGTTCAGTCACGCGCACCTGCCGTCCGTAGGCAACACCAAAACGCACGTTCCGCAACGGTCGGCCTTACACGGTCTCCCATCGATGGCCACCTTAATCCCTGCTGAGTTCGAGGGTCCTTCCTTCAGAGAGGCCGCCGTCCAGCGGAGTACGAGACGTGACCCCTCACGGACGGGCCGGGGGCAGCTGCGGCCGGCCGGCGACCGACATGCGCACCGGCCTGCGACCCCTGAGCCAGTTGCCCGCCGCCGCGATGGCGAGCGCGATGAGCACGAAGGCGATCGCGATGCAGACACCGTAGATGGCGACGCCGGTGTACCCGCCGACCTTGCCCGGGTCGAGGAACGGGTACGGGTACCAGTCGATCATCGCCCCGCGAATCAGGCTGTAGACCATGAAGGCGATCGGGAAGACCAGCCAGATCATCGCCCGCTTGAGCGGGATCCGGTGTGACGGCGGCACGATGACCCAGTCGACGATCACGGCGACGGGCATGATCTCGTGGACGACAACGTTGACCCACGGAAGCACGCCAAGGGACTCCGAGGTCCCCGAGAGGAGCAGGGCGTAGACCACCCCGGTGATCGCCAGGTACTCCACGGCGGCGCCGCGGAGGAGGTCGACGACCAGACCCCGCCTACCGGTGATGGCCGTGTAGATGAAGACGCCGGCGCCGAACAGGTTGCTGAGGTTGGTGAAGAAGCTGAAGAAGCTCTGGGGGATGAACGCCGCCGAATGGCGGGCGACGTTGAACTGGATGCCGAGGGCGACGAGGACGAGGACTGCCAGGGCCACCCGGTAGGCGGCGACCGCCAGCCGGTACCCGGAGATCCTGCCGCCCAGGGAATGGGTGTCTTCGATCATCTCTCGTGTCCTTTCACACCCGGGCCGATCCCGTGCCGTATGGTTTCAGCTTCCGGCAAGCGTGGCCCCGCGTCAAGAGCCGACGTGTCCGACTGGGTTCTCAACTGCCCGATCGGTCCGTATGCTGATCGCGGATCGATGTTTGAGACCTACGCCGGCACCAGGGGCGGCGTCGTGCGCATCGACGGGACCGTCGCGCCCCTCGGACTGACCGACCGCAGGGTCGGCGCCGTCCATGTTCTCCGCGGCGCATCGGGCGACACCGTCATCGTCGCCGGTGGAGACGGACTCTTCCGCAGCGTCGACGGCGGCCGGAACTGGAGTCCCGTCGAGGGCATGTCCGCTCCGGTGGTCAGAAGCCTTGTGGCCGACCCCTTCAACGAGGGCGGGATTCTCTGCGGCACCGAGCCGGCCCGGATCTTCCGCAGCCTCGACGAGGGCGCGACCTGGACCGAGCTGGGCGGCGTCGCCGCGCTCCCCGACCACGACGGCTGGTTCCTGCCCTACTCGCCCTACGCCGGAGCGCTTCGCAACCTCTACGTGCCGCCCGGCGGCTCCGGACGGATGCTGGCCTCGGTCGAGGTCGGCGGACTGCTCGACAGCGCCGATCGCGGCGAGACCTGGTCAATCGCGCCGATCGGGCCCAATGACGACATCCATCAGATCACCGGCCACCCGGCTCAAGCCGAGCGGCTGTGGGCGGCGCTCGGCTACGCGGCCCTACCGTCTCGGCACCGCGACAGCGGTTCGCCCCGACTGGGCGGTGTCGGGCGCTCGCGGGACGGCGGCCGGACGTGGGAAATCCTCCACACCGACTACACGCGCTCCGCCATCGTTCCCCCGGCCCGGCCAGACCTGGTGCTGGCCGGTCCCGCGCCGGAGGTCGGAGCCCAGGGCCGGATCGAGGTGTCGGACGACGATGGCGACTCCTGGCAGCCTTCCGGCGAGGGGGTCGAATCGCCGATGCCGGACATGGTCGAGCTCTTCGTCCCCGCGCCCGACTCGAGCATCTACGCGGTCCGCTCCCGCGGCGGCCTGCTCCGATCCGAGCCGGGACCGTGGCGCTGGCGGTCGGCGCTCCCCGACGGGCGCGCCGAGGACGTGCTCGCCGTCTCCTTCCTCGAGGGCTGAGCGGGCTTCGACATCGGGTCCACTTTCCGGCTCCGCGCTTGCCACGGGGCGGCCTGGAGGTCAGGACACCTGGACCGTAGACTGCCGTCCAGAATGCATATTTGTGCCGTGCGCAACGGCCAGGGGGGAGCGTCATGACCGGGGTGCCGAACGGCGGTCCCCGCGCGGTCCTACCCACTCCGATCGCGCTGCTCTTCCCCGGGCAGGGCGTTCAGAGGCCGGGGATGGGCCGCAACCTCTACGAACGATATCCAGCGGCCAGGCGGGTGCTGGTGCGGGCCGAGGACGTCCTCGGGCTGCCGGTCCGCCGCCTCTGCTTCGAGGGGCCACTCGAGGAGCTGAACCGGACCGAGGTCATCCAGCCCTGCCTGATGGCGGTCTGCTGGGCCGCCTACGAGGTCTATCGCGACGCCTACGGGCTGGGGGGGGTCCAGGTCATGGCCGGTCACTCGCTGGGCGAGTTCACGGCGCTGGCCGCGGCCGGGGCGATCTCCTGGGAGACCGCCCTCCACCTGGTCGTCGAGCGGGGGCGGATCATGGCCAACGCGGCTGTCGACCGTCCCGGGGCGATGATCGCCATCGTCGGTCTCGACGAGGGCAGGGTCGAGGAGATCCGTCAGGATGCGTCCGCGTTCGGCCGTCTCTACATGGCCAACCGCAACGCCGAGAACCAGTTCGTGCTCTCCGGCGAGATGAGGGCGATCGAGGAGTCGGAGCGCCTCGCCCTCGCCGCGGGCGCGCGCCGTGCGCTGATCCTGACCACGATCATGCTGCCCGCCCACTCGCCCCTGATGGAGGCCGCGGGCAACGCCTTCAAGTCGGTCCTCGATCGGCTCCCGATCGAGATGCCGGAGTTCCCGATCCTGGCCAACGCCACCGGCCAGGCCGTCGCCTCGATCAACGACCTGCGCCAGGAGCTGACCAATCACCTCCTGCGTCCGGTCGACTGGGCCCGGACCATGGTCTCCCTGCGCCGCATGCAGGTCCGCACCGTGGTCGAGCTCGGACCCGGACGCGTCCTCGCCAGCCTGGCGGCGAAGCACCTGCCCGGCGTCGAGACCTGGAACGCCGAAGAGCTGTTCATCGACTTCGTGGACGCCGCTCCCGCGTAGGGAGCCGTCCTCTGTTCGCCGGAGGAACCATCCTGGATCACGTGCGAGAACTCGAAGGCAAGATCGCCCTTGTCACGGGCGGCGGAAAGGGCATCGGCAGGGCCATCTCGACGGCCCTGTCGGAGATGGGCGCGGAGGTCGTGGTCAACTACCGGAGCGACTCGACCGCGGCCGAGGAGACGGCACAGGCCGTCGGTGGCCGGTCGGTTCGTTGCGACGTCAGCGACGGCGCCGCCGTGCGGGCGATGATCAAGGAGCTGGGCCGGATCGACGTGCTCGTGAACAACGCCGGGGCGGTCCGCGATACGCTGCTCTTGCGGATGAAGACGGAGGACTGGGACCACGTCATCCAGACCGACCTTTCCAGCGCCTTCCACACCACCAAGGCGGTGATGTCGGGCATGCTGCGCTCGCGCTGGGGACGGATCGTCAACCTCTCCTCGGTGGTCGGGCTCACGGGCAACCCCGGGCAGGCCAACTACGCCGCCGCCAAGGCCGGGCTGCTCGGCTTCACCAAGGCCATCGCCAAGGAGGTGGGCTCGCGGAGCATCACCTGCAACGCGGTCGCCCCCGGCTACGTCCGGACCGAGCTCACGAGCGGCTCGATGACCGACGAGATGGTCTCTCAGCTGGTGCAGATGACGCCACTGCGCCGGGAGGGGACGCCCGAGGACGTGGCCGGCGCGGTCGCCTTCCTCTGCTCGCCCCGGGCGAGCTTCATCACCGGGCACACGCTGGTCGTCGACGGAGGCCTGACCGCCTGGTAGGACCATGCTGAGCCTGGAGACGGGGATCACGGGAGGGCCGCTGCCGGACATCGAGCTCACCACCAACTGCCCGAGCTGCGGGGTGGGGCTCGACCCGGAGGAGCTGCGCCAGCAGGCGTACGTCTGCGAGTGCGGCCACCACTTCCGCCTCCACGCCGACGCCTGGGCGGCGCTGCTCAGCGACGAGGGCACCTGGCTGGAGCGCTGGGCCGACATCCGGCCCCACGACCTCCTTCAGTGGCGGTTGCCGAGGCCCTACCGAGAGACCATTGACCAGGCCTCCGCCAGGGAGCTCAACGAGGCCGTGCGGACGGGAACCGGGACCATCGGCGGCCAGCCCATCTGGCTCGGCATCTTCGATTTCCGCTTCGTCGGCGGGACGCTGTCCATCGTCGCCGGAGAGCGCCTGGCCCGGTCGTTCGAGCAGGCGGCCAACAGCCGTCTCCCCTACGTGCTGGTCACCGCCACCGGCGGCGCCCGCATGCAGGAGGGAATCCTGGCCCTCATGCAGATGGCCAAGATCAACGCCGCCGCGGGCCGCCTGCACGCATCCCGAGTACCCTTCTTCTCAGTGCTGACCGACCCCACCTACGGCGGCGTGTCGGCCTCTCTTGCCCTCATCGCCGACGTCAACCTGGCCGAGCCCGGAGCCGCGATCGGCTTCACCGGCCCCCGCGTGATCCGGCAGTCGACCTACGCCGACCTGCCGCCGGGGTTCCAGAGCGCCGAGTTCCAGCTCGAGCACGGGCAGGTCGACATGGTCGTGCCCCGGACCGAGCTGCGCAGCACGCTGGCCAGCCTGGTCCGTCTCCACACGCAGGTGCCGGGGTCGGCGTGAAGCCGACAAGGTCCCGTCACGAGCCGGTGGACCGTGGGACGCTCAGCGTCTGGCAGGTGGTGGAGCTGGCCCGCCACCCGGACCGGCCCTATTCGCTCGACTACATCACCCGTCTCGCCCCCGACTTCATCGAGCTTCACGGCGACCGGCTGACCGGCGACGATCCGGCTCTGGTCGGCGGGATCGGCACCTGGCACGGCCGCACCGTCTGCTTCCTGGGCAACCAGAAGGGGCGCAATGTCGCCGAGCGCGTGCGGCGCAACTTCGGCATGCTGCACCCCGAGGGGTTCCGCAAGGCGATGCGGCTCGCCCATCTGGCGGCCAAGTTCGGGTTCCCGATCATCTCTCTGGTCGACACGCCCGGCGCCTATCCGGGAGCCGCGGCCGAGGAGCGCGGGGTGGCCTCCGCCATCGGCTACGCGATCATGGAGTGGTTCGAGATCCCGGTCCCGATCGTCGCCGTGGTCATCGGCGAGGGCGGATCGGGCGGCGCCCTGGGCACGGCCGTCGCCGACCGGGTGCTGATGCTGGAGAACTCGATCTACTCCGTCGCCTCGCCCGAGGCGGCCGCCTCGATCGTGTTCCGCGACAACGCCCGCAAGGTGGAGGCGGCGGAGCAGCTGCAGATCACCTCGCGCGATCTCCTCGCCATGGGCGTGGTCGAGGAGGTGGTGGAGGAGCCCGAGGGCGGGGCCCACACCGACGTCGAGGCGGCGGCGAGGACGCTCGACCAGGCGCTCTGGCGCAACCTGCGCCCGCTGCTGGACGATTCGCCCGAGCACCTCCTGCAGGTCCGCTACGAGCGATTCCGCTATATCGACTCTCTGGTCACCGCCCATCCCGACTTCGGCCCCAAGGTCGAGGGCGGCAACTCGCAGGGCTCGGTGGCCTGAGCTCGGTGATCGCGCTCATCCGACACGCCGACGCCGGCGACCGGAACGCCTGGCGGCACGACGATCGCGAGCGGCCGCTGACGGCCGAGGGCAGGCGTCAGGCGGAGGAGTTCCCGGCCTCCCTCCCCGCCGCCGGCTGGAGCCGGGTCCTGACCAGCCCCTACCAGCGCTGTCGGGAGACGGTCGCTCCGCTGGCTCAGGGTCTTG
>DATAXV010000108.1:0-29822 GCA_036272915.1 Candidatus Dormiibacterota bacterium | reverse complement strand
CAGCGCCTCTGACGCCACGGTTCCCGCCCCTAGCGTGGCCCCGTTGCCGGCAGCCGCGGCAATTCCAGCCGCTGCGGTCCGTGCGAGGCGCCGGCGGCGGGACACGCGACCGGGTGGGAGCTTGGTGGCGGAGTCGAGCTGAGGCCCGACGCCGTTCTCGCCGTCGAATCCTGCCGCGGTCGTGGCGGAGTCGAGGCCCCTGCCACGCCTGTTCTCCTCCATCGTCGACGCGCTTGTCTGAATTGCTGGTGGGATAGGACTCTCACCGGATCCACCGAGAGGCCCTGCCATCCGCTGCCGACCCAGAGTCGGGATCGGAACGTCCGGTCCCGTGGGTTCGACACGCTGCGAAATCCAGTTGCGCACGCGCTGCACGGGCTGGGTCGAACCTCCAACGAGTTGCGCCGCCAATCGTGGCGAACCGACCTGATGAAAGACGGATGCGAAGGGCTTGCGATACAGGAAGGCGAGAATGACCAGCGCGATCTGAAGTACCGCCCCAAGGAACCAGGACTCGCTCACCACTCCCTTGAGAATGACGCTGCCCAGGACCAGGAGTATGGCCAGGAAGGCTGCGTAGAGCACGCGTCGCATCAGAAACGCCAACAGCAGGCCCGCCCAGCGAAGGAACAGCTGTCGCCCGGTACTGGGATGGATTGCGACGAGGAAGAACAGCGGAGCGACCATCGACAGAAGGATCAATCCCAGCTGAGCAAGGATGATCGCAACAGCAATACCGATAAGAAGGGCGGATGCGAAGAGCATCGTGATAATGGCAATGAAGGCGATTCCGAATCTGCTGCCACCCTGTTTGCCCTGATACCAGTTGGTGAGCGACGTCGCCTGGGTGCCGCTGCCGTAGACGGCCGTAATACAGTTCTGTACCGTATTCGCCATCGATGCGGTCTCAGTACTGTCACCGCTCGCGTTGGCGAGCAGCTGCTGCTCACCGAGGGTCATGCCGTTCGAGGTGCATTTGGAGTTCGTGGAGTCTGCAAGGCTGTTCTCTCCGAACTCTGCAACAGCCCATGGCTCATAGACGTAGATCGACCAGTACAGGTTGATTGACTGGCGAAGAGGACAATACTGATTGGTACTCGAATCGGAGCACTCGGGGATGTTCTGGCTTCCAGACAGATTTTGCTCGGCAGCCCCAACCGCATCCAATATCGTTGTTGAGACCTGCGTGGCCAGCCCGTCCAAGGCGCCGACCGCGACCGCAGGTATGGCGAAGAAGATGGATGCTATCCCGATCGAGAGCACGACCCATCCCGCCGCCTGCAGGGTTACCGTCATTCGCTTCCGCAGCAGGCCGTTCCAAAGGACCCAAGCGCCGGCGACCAGGATGGCGGTAGTGAGGAACGGGAGGTAGATGTCCGTCTGCAGGTGCCCCACGACCTGCGTGATCGCGTTGCTCTGATTCAGGGGCTGAGTAGGATCGCCGACGAGCTCGAGCCGGAAGCTCCACTCCAAAAGGGCTACACAGACGGAGCCGAGCCAGACCACCGCCATAAACAGAAGGCTGGCGATGTCATTGAAAAACCAATCAGTGACGTCCAAGCTCTGGTCGTTGTAGAAGGAACTGTAACCGGTGGCCGGGAATCCCTCAAACACATACGCCTTGCTCTTGCCCCGCAGGCAGGGCTTGGGTATGAGCGATTGAACCCCGATCCCACCGGTCTCAATGTTCTGAGAATCGCATTGCTCGGGCGAGTTCAGAGGATTATTCGTCGGGGAGCTCCCAGTACCCCCGATCGCTTCCGTGGACGGCGTGGGAGCAGGCGTTGGTGTTGTTGCGGCGGGGGTGGACGGTGGAGACCCGTCCGCCGCCTGAGCAACCACCATCCCGCCGACGGACAGCGCAGCCGCAACCGCGAATGCGGCGACGACGCGCGTCAGCCGCGGCCGAAGTCGTGGTCGGCGCAGTCGCCAGTTCATTCGCCTCTGCCCTGGGCTCCCTCCAGCACCGAGAGCGGTGTCGGCAGCGCCTGCCGGCCCTGTTCGAGTTGCTCCGTTGGCGTGGTGCTGAAGGCCGCCTGCAGCTCATCGGGTACGAGCTCGACAGCGAGGCGGCCGACTCGTCCCTCGAGATCTCGGAAGATGCACTCGGCGCTCTCGAGGTTGCGTATGCGCCGGAGGTGGGCGTCGTTCTCCTCGATCCCGAGGAGGCGGAGAACGGCACGGACCTCGGTCTCGTCCTGGGATCCGAAGGCGAAGACGCTGCTGAGGCAGTTGCGGATCTTCTCGTTGAGGAGGTCGGCGGCGTTCTGGGTGACGAGCACAACGGTCGTGTTCTTGGAACGGCCGGTGCGGGCGAGCCGCTCGACGAGGAACTGACCTCGCTGCGTGTTGGTCAACGTGTACGCCTCATCGAGCACGACCGCCTTCGGCTGGTTGGGGCCGCCGAGATCGCGGAGGCGGCTCACCAGGGCGGTGACCATGTGCATCAGGCCGAGCGACAGGCGTTCCCCGATGTCGTAGTGCTCGGCCGGCTTGTCGCTCTCGGGCAGATTCAGCTTGCGTCCGAACTGGATGATGGTCAGCGCGTCCTCGAGCCGGAGATCCTGAACCTCGTTCTGAGCGAAGCAGAGCCGGGCGAGCGGGTAGCGACCGATCGCCCGCAGCGTGTGCGCCGCCTGCTGGACGGCGGAGTCCTGGTACCGGGCCAGGCGATCGACCAGACCGTGAAGCGATGGACGGGGGAGCTGGCTCTCCTCGTCGCTGGCCGTGATCAGAACCGCCTCGACCTGGCGGGCGAGGTAGGGGGGCAGGAACTGCTTGCAGAGGTCGGCGGCGAGAAGCGCCGCGTCGGCCCGATCGCTCTCCACCCGGAACGGGTCGAGAAGACCCTCGTAGGTCTCGTCGAGGTCGATGACCTGAACCCTGCCCAGGCCGGGCAGCTGCGACAGGCCCACCGCCTCCTTCTTGGGGTCGACGAAGGCGACCCAGGCGCCGCGCAGGCGCATCAGATAGGTCATGTAGTTGGCGAGCGTGGTCTTGCCCTTGCCGGGCGTCCCCGTGATGGAGATACCGGTCGGGTAGTCGACCAGGGCCGCTCGCAGCGGGTCGAGGTGCACCGGCTCGCCGTCCGGATAGAAGGCGGCCGGGCGGTTGGTCCTCTGATCCCGCTCGATGAGGCAGAGGGTGGTCCCGAGGTAGGGGCCGAAGCCGTCTCCGAGGCGGCGGGTCGCGCAGTACATCGACCCGGCGAGCGTGGAGACCGCCTGCTTCTGCTCGTAGGAGCGCACGCGGCGCTGCTCCCCGGGCAGCGTCTCGAGGAACATCTGGAGCTGCTCACCGGAGGGGCGAACGACGTCGATGCCCATGTCGCGGTAGAGCTCGGTCACCGCCGTAGCCCGGCGGTGCAGGTCCTCCTCGGTCGGCGCCCAGACCACGAGGCGGGGCCAGTCGTAGACGAAGGGGACCTGCTCCTTGGTGACCTGGTGCTGAAGCTCCCTGGCGCCGATCGCGGTCTCCTGGAGGGCCAGGGGCAGGTCGGCGGTCGTCTCGGCGATGTGGATCGCCTGGTCCATGGCCGCGGCCAGCTTCCGGCCGGCCTCCTTGGCCACCTCGTGAGGCGGCACGACCCGGAAGCGGACGCTGGCCTCGAGGGGGAAGCCCGCTCGCTCGAACCGGTACAGCCACTCCGACCCGGGGAAGGCGAGGTGCTCGGGGAAGCGGGCGATGGCGAGCGTGGTCATGAACGACCGCCCCTCCGGCTGGACCAGCTCGACGTACCGGTGGTGGTTCCGGACCTCGCCCTCGAGCAGCGCCAGGAGCTCCCCGCCCCAGGCGCCGCGCCGTTCGGGGTCGGGCGGGAGCTCGTGAGGCATGCCCTCGATGCCGCGCCACATCGTCCTGCGGATCAGCCAGCGCAGCTCCGAGGAGGTCGCCAGCCGTGCCGAGACATGCGACTGGACGCGCTGCAGGACGACGTCACGCAGCTGACGGCCGTTGGTCAGGTTCTGCTCGGCGGGCACCGGGTCGGAGAAGCCCATCAGGCGCTCGCCGGCGGAGAGCATCTCCATCCAGCGTCCACGCTGGCGCTGGCTGGTCAGGTGCACGCCCAGGTAGACCTCGCGCTGAACCAGCCGGGCCTCCTCCAGATACTCGACCGCCTTGCTGAGGTAGTCGCGCCAGCCCCGCTCGGGGCGGGGCGTGGCCCGGTCGAGCCGGTCCGCCCACAGCTCCTGCTGATAGGGGCGCGGAACCACGAGCAGGTGACACTCCGCGTCGCGCAGGGCGGTGATCGCGCGGTCGTGCTGCCAGAGGATCTCCTCGCGCTTGGCGTCGGTCAGGAAGTCGTAGTTGCGAGTGCCGAGATGCAGCCAGGCCCAGGCGCCTCCGGGGCCGATCTGCAGACCCTCCTCGATGTAGCGCGGTGCCTTGGCCATCTATTCCCCCCTCAACCAGTCGGCTCCCAACGGCTGCCAGTACTCCGCCTCGAGGCGCAGGCGTCCAGGCTCGCGGTGGGCCTCGAGGCGCAGGAGTAGGCGGGGCTCGACCAGGTAGCGGAACTGGGCCATCAGCCAGTGGTGGGGGCGCTTGGCGTCGGTGATGTCGAACTGCTGCGAGACCAGCCACGCCGCCAGGCCCGGCGGCACGACGTAGAGGAAGGCGTCACCGGGGGTGAAGCCCACCCTGGCCACCCACAGCACGGCGACGACCACCAGCAGGGTGAACATGAACGCGAGCGCTTCCAGAACTCCCACGGGACGCGGCAGCTCCAGGTCGAAGATCTTGTAGAGCTTGCGCTCGACCTCGAACAGGCGCGTGTAGGTGGGGAGATCGACCATTCGCTACTTGGTGAACATGTTCTCGACAGCGGTGCCGAGGCCGCTGAAGAGCCCGGGAGCGTAGATGAAGAGCCCGGCGACGATGGCCAGACCGGCCAGCTCGAGCGCCTCGACCATGCGCCGGCGGAAGAGTGCGATCGCCCCCAGGATGGCCAGGATGGCGATGAACACGTTGCCGATGAAGGTCTTGACGGTGTCGGCGATGCCGGCGCCCGTGATGTCGATGCTGGCGGGCGTTGGCAGCGCCTGCAGAAACGTCAGCACCGTGTGGTGCACTGTCATGATCTCGCTCCTTTCATCGCTTGACGAATTCCCGCAACGTTCCTCCCCCTGCCGTCGCTAGATCCCCGCAGGTGCCAGCGCCCCCACGTGCCACTGTCCGTTGAGCAGCTGGAGTGTGAGGTCGTAGGACTGGGTCATGGCTGCCCCGTTCTGGTAGCCCCAGGTCACGCGCACGATGGCGTGCCGCGTGGTGCCCTGAGCGTCGACGTGAATGATCTCCAGACTCTTGAACTGGACCTGCCCCTGCAGACCCTGGAAGGTGACGCCCGGAGTCGCGTAGTAGGAGAGGTCGGTCTGCGAGCTGGCGGCGTAGGCGGTGAAGAATGCGGAGAGGTTGGGCTGCAACTGATTGGCGAGCTGACCGTCGCCCGGCCCCGGAGTCGGGGCCTGGTAGCTGGCCTTGGCCGGTGCCGGGACCAGGGCGGGGGTGCCGGTGACAACCACCTCGGCGCCCTGCGCGTAGACGGGGACGCCGATATAGATCCACTGCCCGCCGTCGGTCAGAACCGCGACCGTCACCAGCGCCTGGGTGGAGCTCTCGACGTGGACGGTGGTCGGCACCGCCAGCTCCGCCGTCTGCTGACCCTGGCCGTTCCAGCCCATGGTCAGGTCCGCTCCTGACGGCAGGTAGGGGGCGAGCGCGCTCTGCCGGGACTGCGGGTTCCTGCTGTCGTAGGTCTCGTAGGCGAGCGCGAAGCGCATCGCCAGCGCGTCCGCCTCGTCGGTCGGGAAGGCGGCGACGCCTGTCTTCGAGGGAAGCGGCGTCGGCTTGCCGATCACGATCGGGTTCGGGGCGAGCAGGCCGGTGACGGCCTGCTTGAGGCCGAGCAAGAGGAGCAGCAGCAGAACGACGACGACCAGGGCCCGGAAGAGCCACAGCAGCACGCGCCGCCCGGACGGGGGCCGGATGCCGGCCGTCCTTCTACTGGCTAGCATCGGCCGTCCTCCTCCAAGCTGTCGGGAGAGGGGCCGAGGTTGAAGCCGCCGCCGACCGCCGCCGCGACCTCGAGGTAGTCGTCCCGGGCACCGGTCGAGACCTCCGGCCACTCGAACACGCCGCCGGCCTCCAGGTGCCGGTCCCAGCGGATGCGATGCGTGGAGCGCACCCGCTTGCGGAAGTGCCGCTCCATGGCGCTGACCTCGAGCAGGGTGTCCCGGCGGACTCCGTTGATGACGATCATCGCCCGCTCCCTGAGCCACTCCTTGCCGCGTCGCGCCTCGATGTAATCGAGCGTGTAGTCGGCGAGCTTGCCGCCGTCGAGGGCGGCGGGGGAGATGACGACCGCCTGGTCGCAGACCCGGAGCATGTAAGCGGTGCTGGGCTCGAGGAGCCCGGTACCGAGGTCGAGAGCGAGCACGTCATAGAAGCGATAGAGGATACGGAGGATGCGCCGGTAGTCGCCCTCGCCGAGGGCGTGCGAGATCCCCGCATCCAATGGGATGGCCAGGACTTCGAGCCTGGTGTCGTCGGCTTGAGTGACGAAGCGGTGCAGCATCGGGTAGGAAATGTCGTCGTCGTGTGAGAGATCGTCTAGGTAAGCGAGAAGATCCTGTACCGAGCGGTTATGGTACATGCGCACACGGGATCTGAACGTCCCGTGATGCGGATTGGCCTCGAGCGAGACGATCCGGTCATGCCGGAGGAGGCCAAGCTGGCTCGCCGTCATCAGGCAGGTCGTGGTCTTGCCGACGCCGCCCTTGGAGCTGACGAAGGCGAGCCTCATCGGCGGATCCTTCACCGGCGTCCGAGCCAGGCCCATCAGCGCCTGCTCGCGCTGGTCCCTGGCACTGGGGCCGAGGTTGATCGCCCCATGACTGAGCTGGTAGAGGATCCGGCGCGCGCCGCCGACCGGGGGGCCGCCGGAGTGCCTGCGGAGAAAGGTCTCGGCGCGGAACGGCTCCGGCTCACCTTCGTGGCTCTCAGCGACGCCCGCCTGCGCGGGAGGGGGGGTCATCGGCTGCCACTCGTTGCCGTCCCACCACCAGTGGCCGTCTTCGGACACGAGAGGACCGGGGGCGGACTCCCCCTGCTCCCCGGGGGCCGCTGGCCCCAGATCCGCAGCCTCCTGATTCGACCGGAGGTCCGCGGCATCGCCTGGCTCCGGGTCGAAACGCTTGGCTTCAGCCACAGGCGCCCTCTCCATCACTCACCCCTGCTGCTCGTCCCTTGCGAGGATGTTTTTCCATCGTATGGGACATGCTGGTGCCTACATCCTAAGACGTCGGTCCAACCGTCGCAACAAAGGGTCCGTTCAGTTCGCTACAGGTCGCGCCCCAGATCGACCAGAGGCGGACGTGAAAACGCTATCGATGAATGCTTCGGATGTGGGAAACAGCGTCGGTCTTGGCCAGCGAATCTGTGAGGCCGGACAGTGCCTCACAGTCGCTCGCCTCTGTCAGGCATCGCCCCCTTGTCTGAGGAGGCGATGCGGACCGGACTACACCTGTGCGGCCACCGACGGACGGAAGGCCGGCCGCCGGCCCTCGAATTCGCCGATCTCCTCGTCGTGAAGGAGCGTCCGCGCGATGTCGTCCCATCCATTGATGAGGGACTCGCGCACGAAGGGGTCGACGTCGAAGTGCTCCTCGAGATCGCCGGTGCTGACCACCTGGCGCTCGAGGTCGACGGTGATCGAGGCCGTCGGGTCCTCCTCGGCGATCTCGATCAGACGCCGCACCGAGGCCTCGGGCAGCTCGACCGGGAGCACGCCGACCTTGTGGCAGTTGTTCCGGAAGATGTCCGCGAAGCTGGGCGCGATCACGGCCCGGAAGCCGGCGTCCTCGAGCGACCACGGCGCGTGCTCGCGGGATGAGCCGCAACCGAAGTTGGCGCCGGTGACGAGCACGCTGGCGCCCTGGTACTGCGGCCGGTTGAGGACGAAGTCGGGATCCTCCCGGCGCCAGTCATAGAAGAGGTAGGGGCCGAAGCCCGACCGCTCGATCCGCTTCAGGAACTGCTTGGGGATGATCTGGTCGGTGTCGACGTTGGCCCGGTCGAGCGGGGCCATGCGTCCGGTGAGGCTGCGAAAGGCTTCCATCGTCGTCTCCTGCTGACCCTCAGACTCCGAGCGGCTCCACGACGCCGAGCTCACGGACGTCGGCGAGATGGCCGCTGATCGCCGCGGCGGCGGCCATGGCGGGCGAGAGCAGGTGGGTCCTGCCACCCGAGCCCTGCCGGCCCTCGAAGTTGCGGTTCGAGGTCGACGCGCACCGCTCCTGAGGCTGGAGGATGTCGGGGTTCATGCCCAGGCACATCGAGCAGCCGGCGTCCCGCCACTCGAAGCCGGCGCTGCGGAAGATCTGATCCAGACCCTCCTGCTCGGCCTGCGCCTTGACCGAGGCCGAGCCGGGCACGACCATGGCCCGGACGTCGGCGTGGACGCTGCGGCCGCGGACCAGGCCGGCCGCCTCGCGCAGGTCCTCGATCCGGCCGTTGGTGCAGGAGCCGATGAAGACCCGGTCGATCCGGACCTCCTGCATCGGCGTGCCCGCGGTCAGGCCCATGTAGCGCAGCGCGCGCTCCTCGTTCTCGTCCCGGGGGTGGGGCACCGAGCCGGTGATCCCCGCCGCCTGGCCGGGGTTGGTGCCCCAGGTGACGAAGGGCTCCAGCGTCGGCGCGTCGATGGTGATCTCGTGGTGGAACTCGGCGCCCTCGTCGGTGGGCAGGGCCCTCCAGGCGTCGAGCGCCTGCTCCCAGTCGGCGCCCTTGGGGGCGAATGGCCGGCCCTCGAGGTAGGCGAAGGTGGTGTCGTCGGGAGCCACCATGCCGACGCGGGCGCCCCACTCGATGGACATGTTGCAGATCGTCATCCGCCCGGCCATGGGCATGTCGCGGATGGTGGAGCCGCGGTACTCGACGGCGCAGCCCTGCCCGCCGGCGACGCCGGCCCTGGCGATCAGGCTCAGGACCACGTCCTTGGCGCCGACGCCCAGGGGCAGCTCGCCCTCGATCGTCACCGCCAGGTCCCTGGGCCGGCGCTGCAGCAGGCACTGCGTGGCGAGCACGTGCTCGACCTCGGAGGTGCCGATGCCGAAGGCCATCGCACCGAGGGCGCCGTGGGTGGAGGTGTGGGAGTCGCCGCAGACGATGGTCAGCCCGGGCTGGGTCAGGCCCAGCTCGGGACCGATCACGTGGACGATGCCCTGGTGCCGGCTGCCCATGGCGTAGAGGGAGACGCCCTCGCGCCGGCAGTTCTCGGTGAGGGCGTCCATCTGCCGCTTGGAGGTCTCGTCGGCGGCGTCGTAGCCGCCGAGCGTCGGGGTGTTGTGGTCCATGGTGGCGACGGTCAGGTCGGGCCGGCGCACCTTCCGCCCCTGCAGCCGCAGCGACTCGAAGGCCTGCGGCGAGGTCACCTCGTGAACGAGGTGGAGGTCGATGAAGAGCAGGTCGGGCTCGGAACCGGGAGAGCGGACGACGTGGTCGTCCCAGATCTTCTGAGCAAGCGTTCGTGGCACAGTGCTGTCAACGATACTCCGCGCCACCGAGGCCCCTCGGTGGACTCCGAGCACAATCCTCGAGTCCCCCGCTTGTGCCTCGAGCACTACGCCGAATCAACTGCTCCGCCTACACTGAGAGCCATCATGACGCGGCAGGTGACCGTATCCCTCGTACTCGTAACGCTTATTGGCCTCGGTGAGGCGGGGGAACGCGCGTCCTGATCGACAAAGACAGAGACCAGGCCCCCCGCCGGAAAGGCAGGGGGCTTTTTTTGTGGCCGCCGACCGATGATCGGTGGCGAGAGGAGAGCATATGACCGGCGCAGACATACTCCTGACCGCCCTGGAGCGTGAGGGAGTCGACACCATCTTCGGGTACCCGGGCGGGGCCAACCTGTCCATCTATCGGGAGCTCCCTCGACACCCTGCGCTGAAGCACATCCTGGTCCGCCACGAGCAGGGCGCGGCGCACATGGCCGACGGCTACGCCCGTGCCTGCGGCCGCCCGGCGGTCGTCTTCGCCACCTCCGGCCCGGGGGCGCTCAATCTGATCACCGGTCTCGCCACCGCCTTCATGGACTCGGTGCCGATGGTCGCCATCACCGGTCAGGTGGCCAGTGACGTGGTCGGTCGCGACGCCTTCCAGGAGTCGGACGTGATCGGCTGCAGCCAGCCGGTGACCAAGCACAACTACCTGGTGACGCGGCCCGAGGAGATCCCCCAGGCCATCCACGAGGCGTTCCACATCGCCACCACCGGCCGCCCCGGCCCGGTCCTGATCGACGTCTGCAAGGACGCTCAACTGAAGGAGTGCGATCCGGTCTGGCCGGACACCTTCGACCTGCCCGGCTACCGGCCCGCCTATGAGGCCGACCTGAGCCAGGTCGAGCAGGCGGCGAAGGCCCTGGCCGAGGCCGAGCGGCCGGTCATCCTGGCCGGGCACGGCGTGATCCTGAGCGGTGCCGAGGCCGAGCTCCAGCAGCTGGCCGAGACCAGTGGCACCCCGACCGGGACCACGCTGCTCGGCGTCGGCGCCTTCCCCGTCAGCCACCCCCTGGCTCTGCACATGACCGGGTTCATGGGGACCGGCTGGAACAACAAGGCGGTCCAGAACGCCGACGTCCTGATGATGGTCGGGATGCGGGTCGACGACCGGGTGACGGCCAAGCTCTCCGACTGGGCGCCGATGGCGAAGACCTTCATCCACATCGACATCGACCGCTCCGAGATCGGCAAGAACGTGCGCCCGCACCTGGAGGTGGTCGCCGACGCCAGGGTCGCCCTGCGCGCCCTGCTGCCCCACGTCCAGCCGGCGCCGGTGAGCCGGCAGGCGTGGCTGACGCAGATCGAGCGCTGGCGCGAGGAGCACCCGCTCAAGTACGTCCACTCCAACGGCCATCTCCAGCCCCAGGACGTGATGCTGGAGATGTACCGCCGGTGCGCGGACGACGCCATCGTCGTCGCCGACGTCGGTCAGAACCAGATCTGGGCCGCGCTCTGGTGGAACTACGCCCGTCCCGGGCTCTTCATCAACTCGGGCGGAGCGGGGACGATGGGCTTCGCCCTCCCCGCCGCGATCGGCGCCAAGGTCGCCCGGCCCGACAAGGCGGTCTGGTGCGTCGCCGGCGAGGGCGGGTTCGTGATGACGGCGCAGGAGCTGTCGGTGGCGGTGGAGCAGAAGCTCGACATCAACATCGTCCTGCTCAACAACTTCTCCCTGGGCATGGTCCGGCAGTTCCAGGACGACTTCTATGGCGGCATCCGCTCCGAGTCCGACCTGACCGTCATGCCCGACTTCGTCAAGCTTGCCGACGCCTACGGCCTGCCCGGTCTGCTGGTCGAGCGGCTGGACCAGGTCGAGGACGCCCTCGAGTACGCCCAGCACACCAAGGGCCCGGTGCTGATCGACTGCCGCATCGACCCCGAGGCCGACGTCTATCCCATCGTGCCCCTGGGCGCGGGGCTGAACGACTTCAAGGAGCTGCCGGATGAGTATGCCTAGCACTGCCCCCGACGAGGCCCAGACGGCCGCCCCCGAACGCCTGCGGGTGATCTCGGTGGTGGTCGAGAACAAGCCGGGCGTGCTCTCCAAGGTCAGCGGGATGATCAGGCGGCGGGGCTTCAACATCCAGGGCCTCTCCGTCGGCACCACCAACCGGCCCAACTGCTCGCGCATGACCATCACCGTGGACGCGGGGCATGCCGAGGTCGACCAGGTCGAGAAGCAGCTCGACCGGGTGATCGAGGTCGTGGAGATCGAGGATCTCACCGAGCAGGCGAAGCTGATCCGGGAGATGGTCCTGATCAAGCTCGAGGTGCAGGGCGAGCGGCGTCGTGAGGCCATGACCCTGGTCGAGCGTGTCGGCGGACGGGTCATCGATCAGGCCCCCGATCGCGTCCTCGTCGAGTTGAGCGGTGAGCAGAGCGGCATGGACGCGCTGCTGCGGGAGTTCACGCCCTATGGGGTTCTCGAGCTCGCCCGCTCCGGGCCGGTGGCGATGTCGATGGCGTGAGGCCGATGCCGGGCTCTCGGTCGCGCCCCTCTTCGTGGCGCCAGCGGAGCTGCCGCGGTGGGCGCCTGCCTCGGCTTCTCACCTCGGGTCGGTGATGCGGAGGCGCTGGTGGCGACGTGGACCCATTCCCCGGTGACAGGCCGACGGCGCAGCGGGTCGGCTCGCCCAAGCAGCGAGGAGGACATCGTGCTCGGAAGACAGGACCAGGGCGAAGCCAGGTGGCGGGTATGACGAAGATCGCCATCCTCGACGACTACATCGGGGTCGCCCTGGAATATGGCGACTGGACAGGGCTGCCCGACGGCGCCGAGGTTAGTGTCTATCGCGAGGCGATACCGGCCGAGCGCCTCGCCGACGAGCTCTCCGACTACGAGGTCGTCGTCATCACCCAGCAGCGGGCCAGGTTCCCCCGAACGGTGCTCGAGGCACTTCCCAATCTGAAGCTGATCGTCTGCAACGGCCGGTCGAGCAACGTCATCGATCACGAGGCCCGGATCGCGCGGGGGATCCTGCTGTGCGGCACGGCCGAGACCGGGCCCGGCGCCGCCGCTCGCCCCGCCGACCGCCGGGCGTCCGTCGGCCTGCCGGCGCCGTCGGAGATGGCATGGGCGCTGACCTTCGCCGTCGCCAAGCGGATCGGGATCGAGGATCGGGTCATCCGCGCCGGCGGCTGGCAGACCGGGTTCCCGATCCCGCTCGCCGGCAAGACCCTCGGCCTCCTCGGCGCCGGGCACCTCGGCGGGGCGATGGTCCCGGTCGCGAAGGCGCTGGGCATGGACGTGGTCGCCTGGAGCCAGAACCTGACCGACGAGCGTTGCGCCGAACTCGGTGTGGGGAAGGTGACCAAGGACGAGCTCCTGTCGTCGGCGGACGTTCTCGGGGTCTTCCTCGTCTTCTCCGAGCGTTCCCGCAACACGCTGCGCGCGGGCGACCTCGCCAAGATGAAGCCGGGCGCGATCCTGGTGAACATCTCCCGCGGTCCGATCGTCGAGGAGGCGGCGCTCATCGAGTCGCTCCGCTCCGGCCACCTCGCCGGTGCCGGCCTCGACGTCTACGACCGCGAGCCGCTCCCCGCGGATCACCCCCTCCGCTCGCTCGACAATGTCGTCCTCACCCCGCACATCGGCTACGTCACCGAGCAGCTCTTCCGTGCGGCCTGGCAGCGGATGGCGGAGGACGTCAGGGCGTACCTCGCCGGCTCGCCGATCCGGGTGGTCACGAGCCCCGCCGACCGCCCGCCGATGGCGCCGCGCTGATCGTCGCGGCGAGGAGGGCACGGCGCCCGTGGGCGGTCGGTAACCTCGAACTGCGCACCGCCGGGGCACCTCTCGCGTCGCCGTGGCATCGACCGGGCGGTCGGGATAAACTCGATTGTGACGCAATGCGGCATTAGCCGCCTGCAACGGAGGAAACCATGCCCGAAGCCGTCATCGTCGCCGCCGGCCGCTCACCCATCGGCAGAGCCTTCAAGGGGTCGCTGGTCGATTGGCGGTCCGACGACCTCGCCGCGCACGTCGTCAACGAGGTCCTGAAGCAGGTCCCCTCGCTCCCGGCAGGTGAGATCGACGATCTCATCTGCGGCTGCGGCCTGCCCGGGGGCGAGCAGGGCCACAACCTGGGCCGGGTCATCAGCGTCCTGACCCACCTCGACGTCCCCGGCTGCACCATCACCCGCTACTGCTCGTCCTCGCTGCAGACCACCCGGATGGCCTTCCACGCGATCAAGGCGGGGGAGGGCGACACCTTCCTCTCGGTCGGCGTGGAGTCGGTCAGCCGCTTCGGCCAGGCCGGCTCGTCCGACCCGGTCGAGGGCCAGAACCCGAAGCTGCAGCCGGGCAACGAGCTCGGCTACCCCGACATCTACATCGAGATGGGGGAGACGGCCGAGCGGGTCGCCGACCGCGAGCACATCGGCCGCGAGGAGATGGACCGCTTCGCCGTGAAGAGCCAGACCGCCGCCGTCAAGGCGCGCGACGACGGGTTCTTCGACCGGGAGATCGTCCCCATCCCGCTCGCCGACGGCAACGTCATGACCAAGGACGACGGGCCGCGGCCGGGCACCACGCTGGAGCGGCTGGCGCAGCTCGAGCCCCGGTTCCGCCCCGACGGCCGGGTCACCGCCGGCAACGCCTGCCCTCTCAACGACGGCACCGCGGCGGTCCTGATCATGTCCGACCGCAGGGCGGCCGAGCTGGGCCTCAAGCCCCTCGCCCGCATCATCGCCACCGGCGTCACCGCCCTCGAGCCGGAGTACATGGGACTGGGCCCGATCGAGGCCAGCAAGCAGGCGCTCGCGCGCGCCGGGATGAAGATCGGCGACATCGACGTGGTCGAGATCAACGAGGCCTTCGCCGCCCAGGTCATCCCCTCGGCGAGGGGCATCGGCATCGACCCCTTCAGCGACCGGCTCAACCCGCACGGCGGCGCCATCGCCCTCGGCCACCCCTTCGGCATGACCGGGGCCCGCATCCTCTGTACCCTGCTCAACGACCTTCGTACGCTCGGCGCGACCTATGGCCTCGAGACGATGTGCGTGGGCGGTGGTCAGGGCATGGCTCTGATCGTCGAGCGCCTGAACTGACCGTGAGCCCGGCCGGCGCCACCCGGCCCCGCGAGGGACCGGAGTGGGAGGCGGAGATCCTGGGGCGCTTCATGCCTCGCGGCAGGCTGCTGCAGATCCCCGCCGCCGAGTCGCGGCGCCTGGTCGTCCTCCGCTTTCTGGCCGAGCTCTTCCAGCCGTCCCGGCGCTACACCGAGGCGGAGGTCAACGAGGTGCTGCGCCAGTACCACCCGGACGTGGCCAGCCTGCGGCGGTTCCTGGTCGACGCCGAACTGCTGCAGCGCCACGACGGCATCTACTGGAGGACGGGGACGATCCCGCATCCGCTGCTGGTCGGCGCCGATGGGTGAGCCGGCCGACGAGCTCGACCGGGAGCTGGGCGACGAGCCGCGGCTGACGCTGATGGCCCTCCTCACCCGGTCCTGCGAGCCGTGCCGGGAGCTGCGGCCCAAGCTCGAGCGGCTGGGCCGGGAGCGCGCCGACATCTGCCGGGTGGTGCTGGTCGACGTCGACGACCGGCCGGAGGTGGCCGAGCGCTACGGGGTCACCGCCTTCCCGACCGTGATCTGCCTGACCAGGGGGCGGGAGGTGTTCCGCTTCAAGGGCGGGGCCCTGCCGCCCTCGATGCTGAGCCGCCTCGCGGGATAGAGGCGGCGCGGACCCGGCCGGAGCCGGGTCCGCGAGCCGGTCAGGAGCCCTTCCTGACCAGGCTCCAGGTGCGCGCCTGGAACGGGGAGAACTCGGTCGACGCCTCGCCGACCTCGTCCTCGAGCAGGTTGCGCTCTCCACCCAGCTCCCAGCCCTCGGGCAGGGAGATGTCGACGCTGCCCCTGGCGCCCTGGGGCTCGTAGAGGCGCAGGATCAGGTCCTCCGAGTCCTCGGCCACCTTGAGCGCGCCGAGCGCGACGCCGGTGCCCTTCAGCGTCACCGCCTGGCGGCTGATGCCGGGGGTCACCCGGGCGGTGCGGACGCGCAGCGCCTGGTTGAGGTCCTCGGCCTCGGTGAGGATGCCGCCGGAGAGCCAGTCCCCGGTATGCGGGCAGAGCGCGTAGGTCACGGTCTGTACGCCCTCGTCGGCGTAGGGGTCGGGGTAGATCGGCGAGCGGAGCAGGCTGAGGCCGAGCTCCGACTCGTGGGCGTGGTGGCCGTAGCGCCCGTCGTTGAGGAGGGCGACGCCGAAGCCGGGCTCGGAGAGGTCGGCGAACCGGTGTCCGGCGACCTCGAAGCGGGCCTCGTCCCAGGAGGTGTTGCGGGTGGTCGGCCGGCGGGCCACGCCGAAGGCGCATTCGTAGGTGACGTCGGCGGAGCGGACCGCCAGCGGGAACCGCGCCTTGACCAGCCACCGGCGGTCGTGCCAGTCGAAGGTGGTCCTGAAGTCGAGCCGCGGGCTGTTCGCCCAAAGCCGCAGCTCCTGGGTGATGGTGCTGGAGCGGAAGTGCCGCACGACTCGGATCGCGGCGCGGTGCGGCCCGCGCTCGATCACCTCCAGAGACCGCAGATCGTCGATCTCCTCGCCCTGGCCCTCGTAGCCGGCCTCGATGTCCCAGGCGTCCCAGGATCGGGGCTTGTCGACGTAGGCCCAGAGCCGAGCCGGACCCTCGAGCGCCTCGCGCCCGGCCCGCTTGTCGAAGAGGGAGGTGACGCGGCCCCTGTCGTCGAGCTCGACGCGGAGCAGCGCGTTCTCCAGGGTCCGCTCGGAGACCTCCAGCCCGGCCGGGGCCTCGACCCCCTCGACGGTGACCAGGGACAGGCCGGGGATCTCGTCCCTGCCGCTCAGGACCCAGCCCTCCTCGACCTGCTGGGCGCCCGGGAAGGGCTCCCGCAGCACGGCTCGGACCGGCCTCGGCGAGAGTTCGGTGTTGACCATGACCAGGCCCCGCTGGTCACCGGCGGCGACCCGCTCGGCGAGGCGGTCGAGATGCCGCTCGGCGACGGCATCGGCCTGGGCGATGGTGTCGGACAGCTCGGCCTCGGTGCGCTCGTAGACCTGGCGGATGCTGGAGCCGGGCAGGATGTCGTGGAACTGGTTGCGGAGCAGGACCTGCCAGATCGGCTCCAGCGACTCCGGCCGCCCCTGGCAGAAGAGGGCGGTCAGCGAGCCCAGCACCTCGGCTCCGATCAGGGCGCGCTCGGCGCGCCGGTTGAGCCGCTTGGTCCGCCCCTGGGTGGTCAGCGTGCCGCGGTGCAGCTCGAGGTACATCTCGCCGATCCAGACCGGCAGCTCGCCGGCGTCGGTGGCGGCCGCCGCCCGCTCGTAGAAGTCGGCCACCTTGGCGTAGCGGACCTCGGGCAGGACCGGGAACGCCTCCAGCTCGGTGACGTCGGCGATCATCTCCGGGAAAGGCCCGCCGCCGCCGTCACCGGCGCCGACCGGCAGCAGCGACTCGTCGTACAGGGTCTTCTGCTTGAAGTTGGCCCAGGTGCCCTTGAGGTTGGAGGGCCGGACGTCGCCGTTGTAGCCGCTGAGGCCCGGCCGGCGGGAGCTGCTCGGGTTGTTGATGATGTGGGTCAGGACCCGGCTGCCGTCGATGCCCTGCCACCAGAACAGGTCCATCGGGAACCTGTTCGTCTCCGACCAGTTGGTCTTGATCGTGAAGAAGGAGTCCAGCCCGGCGCCGCGGAGGATGCCGGGCAGGCTGGGGCTGAAGCCGAAGCAGTCGGGCAGCCAGGCGACGTGGTGTCGGTGGCCGAAGGTGCGCTCGAAGTAGCGCTGGCCGTAGAGGTGCTGGCGGACCAGCGACTCCCCGGTCGGCATGTTCGTGTCGCTCTCGACCCAGCTGCCGCCGATCGGCTCCCAGCGGCCGGCCGCGACCTGCTCCCTGATCTGAGTGAAGAGGTTGGGGTCGTCCTCCTCGACGAAGGCGTAGAGCTGGGCCGTGCTCTGGTTGAAGCGGAAGCCGGGGTTGCGGGAGAGCAGGGAAACGGCGCTGGAGAAGGTCCTCAGGCCCTTGCGCCGGGTCTCCTCCAGTGGCCAGAGCCAGGCCAGGTCGATGTGGGCGTGGCCGACCACCGCCAGCCGCCCCTCCTTGGGGAACCGCCCGCGCAGGCGCTCGAGCTCCTCGCGGAGGCCGTCGGCGGCGAGCTCCACCGATCGGAGCTCGGAGTCGGTCATCGGTGTCAGCGGCGCGTCGTCGAACTCGGGCGGGCTCCAGAGGCCGCGTATCTGCGCCCTGGGCGACATCCGCCGCAGGTAGGCGTCGGTCGCCGACGGCCACTCGAGCCGGCCCAGCGCCTCCTCCGCCGCCGTCAGCAGCAGCGGGCGGACGTCGTGGCCGGGGAGCTGGTCGACCGTCTCCGCGATCAGCTCCAGCTGGCGGTGCAGGCGGTCGACGGCCGGCTCCATGAGGACCAGCTCGCCGGCGCCCAGGCGGGGACCCCTGGGGTCGCGGCCGCGGTCGCGGCGGATGATCGCGGTGGCGTCGACCGAGAAGTCTCGGGCGCGCAGCGGCAGCTCGTAGTGGTTGGCGTCGACGCCGAACGCCTCGGGCTCGGCGTCACGGTAGTCGATGCGGAAGTGGGCGTCGTAGCCGACGTCGAGATGCAGCCGCGCGCGCTCCAGGTCCCAGCCTGCGGGAAGCTCGGCTCGGGGATGCTCGAGGCGGACCAGGCGCCTGCCGCTCGGCCACGGGGTGCCCGCCTCGGCGGGCTCGCCGTCCACCCGCCAGCCGTCCAGCGCCCGGGTCTCCCGGTATCGCCACCAGACCAGCTCCTCCAGCCGGACTCTGAGCCGCTGCGCGCGCTGCTCGATCGTCAGTGCCACACGTTCCTCCTTCTCTCCCTTCTGGGCGGGCCGCAGTGTCCCACCTTAGTCAACGTTGTCAAGGGCGGTCAACCCCGGAGCCGGGCGAGCTCCTCCTCGACCACGTCGACCAGCTCGGCCATCCCGTCGGCGTCGAAGACGAGGCGGGCGCCGGCGGCGGCGAACAGCTCGTCGAGGGGCTTGGTCGAGCCCAGGGCGAGGGCGCGGCGGTAGGCCGCGATCGCCGCCCCCCGGTCGCGGCGGCTGTTGCGCCAGACCTGGAGGGCGCCCAGCTGAGCCAGTCCGTACTCGATGTAGTAGAAGGGCAGCTCGAAGATGTGGAGCTGCTTGTACCAGCGGGCGGCGCGCTCCCGATCCAGCCCGGAGAAGTCGATCGCCGGCTCGAAACGGCTCCGCAGCTCGATCCAGCGGCGGTCCCTGGCGTCGGCGTCGCCGCCCTCGGGGTGGGTGTAGATCCATTGCTGGAAGGCGTCGACCGAGGCGCAGTGGCCGAAGAACAGCAGGATCCGCTCCAGGTGCTCCTCCCTGGCCCGGTGCGCGTCCTCCTCCGTGTAGAAGCCGCCCTCGGCGGAGGCCAGATAGGGGTTGGAGAGCAGCTCCATCGACATCGACGCCACCTCGGCGATCTCGCTGCCGTAGTCGCGCTGCCAGTGGTACGGCAGCGCGGCCGCCTCGAACACGTGGAAGGAGTGGCCGCTCTCGTGGAGCAGGGTCTCGACGTCCTGCTGGGTCCCGACCGAGTTGGCGAAGATGAAGGGCAGGCCGCGGTGGGGGAGGTGGATGCAGTAGCCGCCCGGCGCCTTGCCGTGCCGCGACTCGAGATCGAGGAGCTGCTTGGCCACCATCTTCTGGAAGCGGCCGCCGAGCAGCGGATCGACCCGCTGGAAGATGCGGCCGCTTCCGGCGATGAGCTCGGAGGCGTCCCGGAAGGGGGTGAGCGGCGGGCGGCCGAGAGGATCGGATGCGCCCTCCACGTCCCAGGGCCGGAGGGTCTCCAGGCCCATCTTCTCCTGGCGCCGCCGGAGCACCCGGCCGGCGGCGGGCACCACCGCCTTCTCCACCGCCTCGTGGAAGCGGAGGCAGTCGTCGGGCGTGTAGTCGAAGCGGTTCTTCTCCTGGTGGGCGTAGTCCCGGTAGCTGGGCAGCCCGGCGTTGGCGGCGATCCTGCGGCGCAGGCCGAGCAGCTCGTCGAAGAGCGCGGCCAGCTCGGCGCGCTGCGCCACGTAGGGCGAGAGGTAGGCGCGGTAGGCGCGCTCGCGGACGTCGCGATCGGGCTCGCCCAGCTTGGCCATGACCCGGGGGATGGTCAGCGTCTCGCCGTCCCACTCCACCTGCATCGCCCCGACCCGCTTCTGGTAGGCGCTGGTCAGGCCGGCGACCTCCGCCGACAGCGGCAGGTTCTCCTCCCGGAAGAGAGAGATCTGGTTGCGGAAGGCGTTGAGCGCCGGCTCCATCCCCGGCTCCGACCAGCCGCTGTCGACCAGCCGGCGGGCGAGACGGGTGCGGCGCTCCTCGAGGCGCGGCTCGATCTCGGTCGCCCAGCGCAGGTGAAGGCGCTCCCTCTCCTCGTTCTCGGTGTCGGTCGTGTAGCCGACGTAGGCGGCGGCCATGGCCTCCTCGATGAGGTCCTCCAGCGCCGACCAGTCGCGGACCCAGGCGGTGTCGGTCTCGGACCTTCGCTCGAGGGCGTCGTATTCCGGCTCGATCCGGTCCCAGTCGGCGCCGGCGAAGGTTTCCGGCGTAGCGGGAAGGGTGTTCTCAGACATGGACGTCAAGGCTATCCGAGCGGAGTCGGCAGGTAATGCCTCGGTCGAGACCGTGTGCTCAGAGTTCCGGGGCTGAGGTGGTCCATCTGGCCCGCGGCTCTGCCGCATCGGACCGATCCCGAGCACGGCCAGGGACACCGGCCGGTCTCACCTCCGACCCCATCTCCGGCCGCTGGTCGACGAACGCGGCATCGGTGCCCCGATCCCTCACCCGCGCGGCTTCGACCGGACGGGCGGCCGACCCTGCGGGTTCCTGAGGAACCGCCAGCAGGTCAGAGCCCCACTCCCAGTTCATCGATGCCGGGCTGTGGCTGGTGCATATGTGGGTGAAAGGTCTTGGCCAAACTGATCTTGGCGCCCTTGACCTGGAAACCGCCGGCGAGGTGGTACCGGTAAAGGCTGCCTCCATGCCTCCCGGTCACATAGCCATCCCAGTCGCCCTCACGATCGATCCGGTCGTGGTGCCAGGCGTCCTCGGCGGCGCCGATGGCCGCCCCCCGAACTTCCTCCGGCGCCCAGTCATCCGGAAACATCTTCGACCCGCCCGACTTTTCGACCCATCTGCCGCCCGGGCCCTGCAGGCTGACACGAGCCTCGTAGATGCCGTTCGGGAGCAGCTGGTAGGCGCCCCTCACCCGCGCGTGGCCGAGGCGTGACCCGGTGGGGGCGTGGTGGAAGCCGCTGGGCACGCCGTTTTTGACCGTGCCCAGCAGCACGTGGGCGGTCGAGGTCCGATCGAAGACGGCCTCCCAGTCCGGCCTCTCGTAGCCGCTCGCGTTGGTGGGCACATCTGAACCATAGGGTCCCTCCGCGGACCCGGAGCGGACAGTCGACCGGGGCCATCCTCACCGATCCCGGCACTGCTTTTTCGCCCCGACATTCCCGGTGGAAGCCCTCGGACAAGGGACATTGAGCCGCATTGACCGGGCGTGCTGGCGCATCGATCCGAGTGCGGCCGGCGCGTGTCCTCTTATAGTTCAGTTGTGCGGACGTCCGGCCCGCGGTGGTGGACCGCGGCGGGATGGAGTGCGCTGGTGGTGCTCCTTCTTCTGGTGGTGGCGCTGGCCAGCCGTCCGGGCGGGCAGGGAGGGAGTGAGCCCTCGTTCCTGTCCGCGGCCGGAGGGCATCTGGTCGACGCGGTGCTCTATCTCGCCGTGGCGCTCTTCGTGCTCAGCGCCATCGCCATCGTCTGGGCGCTCTGGCCGGAGAAGGGCGCCCGGCAGCCGCCCCCGAAGCGGCCGATCTGGCCGACGCTGCTGACCCTCTCGATCATCGCCGCCATCGCCTTCGTCCTGGCCAGCCGGGCCAAGCCCAGGGGTCGGTCGCCGGGGGCGAGGCTGACCGGCATCCCCTCCATGCGCGGCCTGAACGGGCTCCAGCAGCAGGGCGCCGGCCACGGCAGCTCGGTCGGCGTGGACTGGTGGGCGTTTGCCGCCGCCCTGGCCGTCCTGCTCATCATCGCCGGCGTCGTCGTCTGGCGGATCCGGCGCCGGCGGACTGCTCCGGGACGGCTGCTGGAGCTGGTCGACCGGGCCCTGGAGCAGGCGATGGAGGACGTCATCGAGGAGCGCGACCCCCGCCAGGCCGTGATCGCCGCCTGGGTCCGGCTGGAGGGCGCCCTGGGCCGTGCGGGCACGCCGCGGCGCCAGGCCGAGGCGCCCTTCGAGTACGTGACCCGCGTCCTCTCCCGGCTCGAGATCAGCCCTGCCGGCGTCCGCCGCCTCGCCTCGCTCTTCGAATGGGCCCGCTTCTCGCCGCACACCGTCGACGACGCCATGCGGCAGGAGGCGATCGCCGCCCTGGGCTCGGTGCGAGCCGAGCTGCGGGCGATGCGCGAAGGCGCGGAGACGGGGGCGCCGGTCGTTGCGGGGTGACGCGCGCGGCCCGCTGGTCCTGGCCGCCAGCTGGACCCTGCTCATCGTCCTCTGCCTGGTCGCCCTGCTCATCGCCGACGCTCGGGCATTCGGGCTGGCCCTGCGCTGGGCCCTGCTCCTCGGCGGCCTGATCTGGCTCGCCTATCTCGTCCACCTCTCGCTGCGGGGCTGGTCCGAGGACGACGGGCCGGCGCTCCTCCCCCGCGGCCGCGCGCGGCGCCCGGGCCGGCCCCGGCCCATGCCCCAGCTGGCCGAGCTGGAGCGGCTGATGGAGTTCGCCTCCGCCACCGCGTTCGACGTCCACTACCGGCTACGCCCCCGTCTGGTCGGTATCGCCACCCACCGCCTGGCCCGGCGCGGCATCGCCCTCAAGGGGCAGCCGGAGCAGGCCAGGGCCGCGGTCGGCGCCACCACCTGGGCGCTGATAGCGCCCGACCGGCGACCACCCGAGCAACGTCATGGCCCCGGCATCCAGAGTGCCGAGCTGCAGCAGATCCTGGAGGAGATAGATGCGCTCTGAGGAGTTGGGAACGGTCGAGGTCGCCGACCTCGCCAACCGCGTCCTGGACGAGGTGTCTCGCGCGATCGTCGGCAAGCGGTCGGCGCTGGAGCTGGTCCTGCTCGGGATCCTCGGCGACGGCCACGTGCTGATCGAGGATGTGCCCGGGCTGGCCAAGACGCTGATGGCCCGCTCCTTCGCCCAGGTCCTGCGCATGACCTTCAAGCGCATCCAGTTCACGCCCGACCTCCTCCCCTCCGACATCACCGGGTCGGCCATCTTCGATCCCCAGCGCCTGGAGTTCGACTTCCGCCCCGGCCCGATCTTCACCAACCTGCTCCTCGCCGACGAGATCAACCGCGCCCCGGCCAAGACCCAGGCGGCGCTGCTCGAGGCGATGCAGGAGCGGCAGGTGACGGTCGAGGGCACCGCCCGCCCGCTGGAGCCGCCCTTCATCGTCCTCGCCACCCAGAACCCGATCGAGTACGAGGGCACCTACCCGCTGCCCGAGGCTCAGCTCGACCGCTTCCTGCTCCGCCTCGGCGTCGGCTACCCGAGCCGGGACGAGGAGTGGGAGGTGCTCCAGCGGCGGATGGCCAGGCGCCAGGAGGCGATCACGCTGGAGGCGGTCATCGGCGCCGAGGAGGTGGCGCTGATGAAGGGGGCGGTGGAGCGGGTCCACGTCGACGACGACATGGGCCGCTACATGGTCGACATCGTCGCCGCGACCAGGGAGAATCCCAGGGTGCAGGTCGGCGCCAGCCCCCGCGGCTCGCTGGCCCTGCTCACGCTGGCCCGGGGCAGGGCGCTGCTGCAGGGCCGCGACTTCGTCGTCCCCGAGGACGTCAAGGCGGTCGCCGTCCCCGCCCTCGGCCACCGGCTCAGCCTCCGCCCCGAGCTCTGGGTCCAGCAGATCCGGGGCGAGGACGTGGTCGCCGAGTGTCTGGCCCAGGTCCCGACGCCCAAGCCGCGCCAGTGACCGTCACCCGCTCGGGCAGGCTCCGCCTCTATCTGCTGGTCGGCGCCGGCTGTCTGCTCGCCGCGCTGATCCTGAACCGGCCGGAGCCGGTGGCACTGGCGGTGATGCCACTGCTCGCGGCCGCTCTCGGCCTGGCCCTGTCCCGGCGCCCGCAGCTGGAGGTCGACGCCACGCTCGACCGGCATCGGGCGCTGGAGCAGGAGGAGGTCGAGCTGCGGCTGACCGTGCGGGCGGCCGAGCCGCTGGCACGCCTCGAGCTGGCGCTCACCCCGCCGCCGGGTCTGGCCGTGGCCGAGGAGCCCGCCGAGAGCCGGTCCGGGCTGCAGACGGGGGAGAGCCGCGACTACGTCTGGCGGCTCACCTGCCTGGCCTGGGGCGGCCGCCACGTCACCGGGATCGGGGTCCGCGGCCGCGACGCCCTCGGCCTCTTCCACTACCGGCTGGACGACCGGCAGACGCTGCCCATCCGCATCTATCCCCGGCCGGAGGCCCTGCGCCAGCTGGTCCGCGCCGCCGACACCCAGATCTGGGCCGGCGACGAGGTCTCCCGCGACAAGGGGGAGGGCATCGAGTTCGCCGACATCCGCCCCTTCCTGCCCGGGGACCGCGTCCGCCGCATCAACTGGCGGGTGACGGCCCGCCGGGGCAGCCCCCATGTCAACGAGCTCCGCCCCGAGCGCAACACCGACGTCGTCATCTTCCTCGACACCTTCTCCGAGCTCCGCGCCTCCGGCCAGAGCTCGATCGACATGGCCGTGCGGGCGGCGCTGAGCCTGGCCCGCCTCTATCTCAGGCGTCACGATCGGGTCGGCCTGCTCGCCTTCGGCGGCACCCTGCGCTGGCTGCGCCCGGAGATGGGCCAGCGCCAGCTCTACCGGATCATGGACGCGCTGATCGACACCGAGGTCGTGCTCAGCTACGCCTGGAAGGGCATCGAGGTCCTGCCCTCCCGGACCCTGCCCCCGCGCTCGCTGCTGCTGGCACTGAGCCCGCTGCTCGACGAGCGCTCGGTCCGGGCGTTGCTCGATCTCCGGGCGCGTGGCCACGACGTGGCCGTGGTCGAGATCTCGCCACTGCCCTTCGTCATCCCCGGCGAGCGCCCCAACGAGGTCATGGCCCACCGCATCTGGGAGCTGGAGCGCGAGGCCATGCTCAGCCGGCTGGCGGCGATGGGCATCAGCGTCGCCACCTGGCGCCAGGGCGATCGCTTCCAGGTGCCGATCGCCGAGCTCTCCGCCCTCCGCCAGCGCGCCCCGACCATGGGCCGGCCGGCGTGAGCCGCCTCCGCTCCTGGGCGCTCCTCCCCCCGGCCGCGGTGCTGGCGGCGGCGGCGGCGCTGATGCCGGTCCTGCAGGGCGGCCACCCCGCCTTCCTGATCGCGATCGGCGCTGTCGCGCTGGCCCTCTACCTGGCCGGGGCCAGCGCCTTGGTGCCGCGGACGCTGGTCTGGGCGATGGTGGTCCTGGCCCTGGAGTACGTCCTCTTCCTCGCCGTCCATCCCCACACGCTGGAGCTGGGGGCGCCGCTCTTCGCCGTGCTCTGGTTCCTCGCCGCCGAGGTCGGCTGGTTCTCGCTGGAGGCGCGGCACGGGCAGCCGCCCTGGCTGGGCCGGGTGCTGCTCGTGGCCGGGGTGGCGGCGGCCGGGGCGGTGGTCGGCTACCTCTTCGTCCTCACCGCCGCGGTCGGCATCGGTGGCGGGCTGGGGCTGACCCTGATCGGCGTCGTCGCCGCCCTCGGCGCGGCCGGGTCGCTGACCTGGGCCCGCCGCCGCGGGTAGGCTCGAGCCGATGCTGATCGCCGGCCCCAACCTGACCATCGACCGGACCCAGTACATCGACGAGATCCGCCCCGGCGACGTGCTGCGCTTCCGCCGGGTCGAGGTCACCCCTGGCGGCAAGGGCGTGAACGTGGCCCGCGTCGCCCGCGCCTTCGGCCACGTCGCCGTCCTCATCGGCTTCGCCGCCGGCCGGACCGGGGCCGCGGTCACCCGGATGATCGCCGACGAGGGCCTCCGCCTCGTCGACGTCTCCATCGGCGGCGAGATCCGGGCGACCTCGGTGGTGATCGAGGATTCCGGCCGCACCACCGTTTTCAACGAGCCCGGCCCCGCCCTCGCCGCCGGCGACTGGACCGCCTTCGAGGAGTCGGTCCTCGAATACGCCACCGGCCACCGCGTCCTCGCCCTCTGCGGGAGCGTCCCGCCCGAGGCCCCGATCGACGCCTACGCGCGGCTGGTCGCGATCGGCCGCGACGCCGGCCTTACCACCATCGTCGACGCCACCGGCCTCCTCCTCGAGGCCGCCGTGGCGGCGGGTCCCGACATTGTCACCCCCAACCTGGTCGAGGCCAGGCTGGCGCTGGATGAGGACGGCCTCGATCCTGGTGGCGCGGCGGAGCGCCTCTGCGGGAGGGGCGCGGCCGCCGCCATCGTCACCGACGGCGGTCGAGGCCTGGCCCTCCGCGTCGATGGTGAGACGGAGTGGATCCCCGCGCCCAGGGTCGAGGTCCGCAACGGCGTCGGCGCCGGCGATTCTCTGGTCGCCGGGCTGGGCATGGCCCTGGAGCGGGGCCTGGGCACCAGGGAGGCGGCGCTGCAGGGGATGGCCGCGGCCGTGGCCAGCGTCGAGACCGACGTCGCCGGCGAGGTGCGGCCGGAGCGGGTGGCCGAGATCAGGCGGATGCTGCCGGGAGGGGACGGATGAGGCTGGAGGCCGTGCGCGGCGACATCACCAGGGAGCAGGTGGACGCGATCGTCAACGCCGCCAACTCCTCCCTGCTCGGCGGCGGCGGGGTCGACGGCGCCATCCACCGGGCGGCGGGGCCGGAGCTGCTCGAGGCCTGCCGGCCGCTGGGCGGGTGCCCGACCGGCGAGGCGAGGGCGACGCCCGGCTTCCGCCTTCCCGCCCGCTGGGTGATCCACACCGTCGGCCCGGTCTGGCACGGCGGCGGCCGCGGAGAGCCGGAGCTGCTCGCCTCCTGCTACCGCAGCTCGCTTGCGGTCGCCGGCGAGCTGGGGGCGCGCTCCGTCGCCTTCCCCGCCATCTCCACGGGCGCCTACGGCTACCCCCGCATGGGGGCGGCCAGGATCGCGGTCGAGACCCTGGCCGCAGCCGAGACCGGGGTCGAGGTGGTGCGCCTGGTCGCCTTCGACACCGCCACCGAGCGGCTCTACGCCGACCTGATCGGGGGTTAGGCGGAGGCCGCCCAGGCCCCGGCCGCGGTCTCGAGCAGGCCGGTGAGGCCCTCCGGCTCGACGATCGGGGTGAGCACCAGCTCATCGACGACGCCGCGCCACCGGGCGAGGCGGTCGGCGAGCTCGGCGGCGTCCTCGGCGGGCACGACGGTGTCCTCCGGACGGAGCCCGGTGCGCTCGTAGTGGGCGACGTACTGGGGCAGCCCGGCGACGAACGCGGTCGCGTCCCTCAGCCGGTCGGCGGCGCCGGGGCCGAGGGCGAAGAGAACGCCGGCGTAGACGCGAGGCGGGCGCCTTCCGGCCGCCTCCGCCGCCTCCCGCGCCAGCCCGCCCGACTCCCGTGCCACGCGCGGATCGACGCCACTGAGCAGGATGGCGTCGCCGGCCTCGCCGGCGAGTCGGCACATGCCCGGTCCGAGGGCGCCGACGACGAGCTCGTAGCCGCTCGCCCGAAGGACGTCCAGCGCCTCGGCGACACGCCGGCGCGGATGGGGACCGGAGCCCGATCCGAGGCCCAGGCGGTAGCGGTCCCGGGGCAAGTCGAGCTCGGTCAGACGGGAGGCGATCTCGGCCGCCGGGTGCGCCGAGACCGGCACCACGCCGGTGCCGAGCCCGATCCAGGAGGTCTCCTCGGCCGCCCACCGGTTGGGGGTCAGGCCGTCCCCGCCGGGAGGATTGTTCGCCCAGAGCCCGGCCAGGCCGGCGGCCTCCGCCTCTCGGCCGGCCGCCCGCACCACGGCCTCGGGGGTGCCGGTCCGGGCGACGAAGCCGAGGCCGGTCCCGCTCACTCGAGCGCCGTCGCCCTCGATCCACCGGGGCGCACGCCGATCAGGCGGAGGACCCGGCCCACGTTGACGGTCCAGCCCACGCCGAAGACGTGGGGGATGAGGAGGCTCTCGCTGTCCGACTCGAGGAGGCCGGCGCGAAGGCGATCCGGCGTCGGCGGCCGGAGATCGTAGGGAAGCACGCCGCCGATGGTGCCGTGCCAGGTCCGCTGCTCGGGCGGCTTGGCCAGCTCGGTGCCCACGGCGGCGCCGACCAGGCCCGCGACCACAGCCAGGGTTATGCCTGTTGATGTTCGCATGACACCGGCAATGCTAACCGGAGCAGGGGACGGTAGCCGGGGGAATGTCGCCTCAGGCGAGCTGCTGCATCAGCTCCGCGAACTTGTCCTTCGGCATCCGGAGCTCGCCCTCGCCCAGGTCGCGCAGGGGCCGCTCGATCAGGCGCTCGCGGGTGGCGAAGTCGCGGTCGTGCTCGTTCAGGTAGAGCAGGCCGGTGACCAGGTGCCCCTGCTCACGGCTCTCCTCGACCAGCCGCATGGCACCGATCCGGTCCGAGGGGTCGTGCTCGGGACCGAGCTTGCGCAGCACCAGGTGGGAGCCGTCGAAGAGCTCGACCTGGGTCGCAGTGCCAGGCTCATAGTCGACCTGGATCTCCTCGAAGTAGGGGATGAAGGTCACGTCCTGGATCTGCTCGTCGTGCTCCTTGACCCAGCTGTAGCTCTTGGTCGAGCCGTCGTGGTCGTTGAAGGTGACGCAGGGGGAGACGATGTCGATCACGGCGGTACCGCGGTGGGCTATGGCCGCCTTGATCAGCGGCACCAGCTGCCTGCCGTCGCCGGAGAAGGAGCGGGCGACGAAGGTGCAGCCGGCGGACAGGGCCACGGCGCAGGGGTCGATCGGGGGGTAGGCGTTGACCATCCCCTTCTTCTGGGTCGAGCCGATGTCGGCGGTGGCCGAGAACTGCCCCTTGGTCAGGCCGTAGGTGCCGTTGTCCTCGATCAGGTAGGTGCAGTCGATGTTGCGGCGGACCATGTGCATGTACTGGCCGAGACCGATCGAGGCGGTGTCGCCGTCCCCGCTGACCCCGATCAGGACCGCGTCGCGGTTGGCCAGGTGGGCGCCGGTCGCGGTCGAGGGCATGCGTCCGTGGACGCCATTGAACCCGTGCGAGCGCTCGACGAAATAGGCCGGCGTCTTCGAGGAGCAGCCGATACCGCTCATCTTGACCAGCCGGTACGGCTCCACCGAGAGCTCGTAGAGAGCCTTGATCAGGTGGTTCGTGATCGAGTTGTGGCCGCAGCCGGCGCAGAGCGTCGTCGCCGCGCCCTTGTAGGCGTCGCGGCCGAGTCCGATGCGGTTCAGTGTCGCGGGCATCAGGCGAGGATGGCCTCCAGTTCGCGCAGCGGGCGGGTGATGGACTGGGCGGGGATGGGCCTTCCGTCGTAGTGACGGATGGACCGCAGCCTGCCCACCAGCTCGGGCGCTACCGCCAGGCGCAGCTGGTCGTACAGCTGGCCGTCGCGGTTCTGCTCGATCACGTAACAGCGCTCGTGGCCGTCGATGAACTCGGCCACGCCCTCGGTCAGGGGCAGCGCCCTGATCCGCATGTAGTCGACCCTGATGCCGTCCGCGGCCAATTCGTCCATCGCCTCGACCACGGCGTGGTGGGTGGTGCCGAAGGCGATGAGGCCGATGCGCGCGTCCCCCGGGCCCTGGAGGAGGGGCTCCGGCACCAGCTTGCGGGCGGTCTCGAACTTGCGGGCGAGGCGGTCCATGTTGGCCGCGTAGACCTCGGCGCTCTCGGTGTAGCGGGCGTTCTCGTCATGCCCCGAGCCGCGGGTGAAGTAGGCGGCGGCGGGATGCTCGGTCCCGGGCAGGGTGCGGTAGGGGATGCCGTCGCCGTCGACGTCGCGGTACCGGCCCCACTGGCCCTCGAGCCGCTCCAGCTCGTCGCGTCCCAGCACCTTGCCCCGGTCGAAGCCGGTCTCCGGGTAGGAGAAGGGACGCGACATCCAGAGGTTCATGCCCAGGTCGAGGTCGGAGAGGACGAAGACCGGCGTCTGCAGACGGTCGGCGATGTCGAACGCCTCCATCCCGAACTCGAACGCCTCCTCGACCGTGCCCGGAAGCAGGATCGGGTGGCGGGTGTCGCCGTGGGACAGCGTGGCGACGAAGCCGAGGTCGCCCTGTGAGGTTCGCGTCGGCAGCCCGGTGGAGGGGCCGATGCGCTGGATGTCGAAGATCACGACCGGGATCTCGGCGTAGTAGCCGAAGCCGGTGAACTCGGCCATCAGCGAGATGCCGGGGCCGCTGGTCGAGGTCATCGCCCTCGCCCCCGACCAGCCGGCGCCGATCGCCATCCCCAGTGCCGCCAGCTC
>DATAXV010000107.1:0-11398 GCA_036272915.1 Candidatus Dormiibacterota bacterium | reverse complement strand
GTGACCGGTTGCTACCACGGGTTCGCCATCGGGCGGACGATCTGGTGGCCGGCGATCAGGGACTGGATGAACCGGCGCCTGGAGACCGACGGCGCCGCCAAGCAGATCGCGACCAACTACCTGCGCTGGATCGAGGTCTTCGAGACCGCCAGCGCGGTCCGGATGGCGGCGGCCGCAGGCTGATCCGCCCCGGCGGGGCTGGGCGCCGGCGGGATCAGGTGATCCTGCTTCCCAGCTCCGCCGGACCGTCGGGCGTGAGCAGGCGCAGGCGGCCATCGTCCTCGGTCGCGGCGAGGACGAGGATCTCGGAGGCGAGGCCGGCTACGCGGCGCGGGGGCAGGTTGACGACGCAGACGACCAGCCGGCCGCGGAGATCCTCGAGGGCGTAGTCGGTCTTGAGCGCCGCCACCGACCGCCTGCTGCCCAGCGGGCCGAGGTCCACGGTCAGCTTGCAGGAGGGCTTGCGCGCGGCCGGGAGGTACTCGACGTCGACGATGCGGCCGACGCGCATGTCCAGCCGCTGGAAGTCCTCGATCGTGATCACGACGCCAGCGTGACCGCGTTGCTCTTGCCGGCGGGGCGGAGGAACTCCAGGAGCCGCTCCCCCTCCGCCAGCAGCCGCCTGCGGGTGGCCGCGCCGACCGGGTCGACCGGCTTCAGCTCCAGCGCTCCGGCTCGCGCCCTGAGGGTGAGGGTCCAGGTGTCGGCGACCATCCCGTCGATCAGGATCGTGGGCAGGATCTGGAGGTTGTTGGGCAGGTAGATGACGTCGCGGCAGCGCTCTGGCACCAGGTGCTCGCGGCGGGAGGGATGGTAGGCGAGCATGGTGCTGTCGAACCAGGGCAGGAGCCGCGGCGGCGCCTCGGTGTCGGGATCGGGTCGCGGCGCGTCGGACAGGTCCCAGAGCTCCCGCCCGGCCTCGTCCCTGAAACCGACCGGTGCGGGATCGAGAGCCTCCAGCGCGGCCTTGATCCGTGGCATCCTCCGCTCCCCGATCCAGTAGGCGAGGTCCTGGGCGCTGGCCGGCCCGAAGGCCCCGAGATGGATGCGGACGACCTCGGCCAGCGCCTGGTCCGGATCGGGGGCGGTCTCCTCGAGCCAGTAGGGAGCCGCCCGGTAGAGGTCGGGCGCCTTCTCCGTCCACCGCTCGGCAGTGCTGGCACGCACGAAGGGCGCCGTGCTCCTGACCCAGCGCCAGCTGCCGCGGCGGACGGCGAGCTGGGCGTCCCCGTCCAGCTCGGGCGCGGTTCGGTGCAGCCACTTCTCGATGTGGGCGCCGAGCTCGGGCAGCGGCGTCGGCGCGGCGCCGATGTGGGCGAGGGCGTCGGCGCGCAGCTGTACGGCGTCGAAGCCGAGGTGGTCGACGATCTTGCGCCAGCCGGTCTCCCCGGCGTCCGCGGAGGTGACGGCGTAGGCGGGGTGCTGGTCGGCGGGGACCACGTGCAGCGTCCCCCGCAGCAGCGAACCGAGGAGCAGGCGGCCCTCCGAGAGGGCGCGGTCGACGGCGGCCCGGTCGAGCCCGCCGGTGCGCGCCCACAGGGCGACGGCGACCGAGGGCCAGTACTGCGCCTGGATCGCACCGATCCGCGCGGCCACCAGCTCGGGTGCCATGTCGAATGGTTCGAGCAGGCCCTGCCGTGCCAGCAGGGCGCGGTTCAGCGCGCGGGGACCGAGCGTCTCCATCCGCGCCACGGTAGCAGGCCGTCCGCCGGAGCTTTAGGATCTGCTGCGGTGAACGCGCTGGAGATCATCGGCCGCAAGCGGGACGGCGATGCCAACTCTCCGGAGGAGATCCGCCACCTGCTCGGCGGCTACGTTGACGGATCCGTGCCCGACTACCAGATGGCGGCCTGGCTCATGGCCGTCTGCGTCAGGGGCATGAACGCCGAGGAGACGCTGGACCTGACGCGGGCGATGGTGGAGAGCGGGGAGACCCTCGATCTGGGCGCCATCCCCGGTATCAAGGTCGACAAGCACTCGACCGGCGGGGTGGGGGACACCGTGACGCTGGTCGCCACGCCCCTCGCCGCCGCCTGCGGCGTCCCCGTCCCCAAGCTCAGCGGGCGGGCGCTCGGCCACACCGGGGGAACGATCGACAAGCTGGAGTCGGTGCCCGGGGTGACCTGCGATCTGGAGCCCGACCGCTTCATCGAGCAGGTCCGGCGGATCGGCATCGCCATCGGCGCCCAGTCGCCGAGGATGGTCCCCGCCGACAAGGCCGTCTACGCCCTGCGCGACGCGACGGCGACCGTGCCCTCGCTTCCCCTGATCGCCTCCAGCGTGATGTCGAAGAAGATCGCCGCCGGAGCCGACGCCATCGTCCTCGACGTGAAGTTCGGGCGCGGCGCCTTCATGCCTGACCTCGACGACGCCGCCGCCCTGGCCAGGACCATGGTCGAGATCGGAGAGGGGGCCGGGCGGCGGACGGTGGCCCTGGTCACGGCGATGGACGAGCCCCTGGGCCGGTCCGTGGGTGACGCCCTCGAGGTCCTGGAGGCGGAGCGGGTCCTGGCCGGAGAGGGCGATCTCCGCCTGGCCGAGGTCGCGATCGCGGTGGCGGAGGAGATGTGCCGCCTGTCCGGTGTCGACGCCGACCCGGCCGCGGTGCTGGCGCGCGGCGCTGGCCGGGAGCGCTTCTGGGACCTGCTCGAGGCCCAGGGCGGAGAGCGCGAGCGGCGTCCGGTCGCGCACCCGGTGCGGCTGACCGTGCGGGCCACGGCCGACGGCTGGGTGGGCGCGGTCGACGCGCTTCAGGTGGGCCTCGCCGTCCACGACATCGGCGGGGGCCGGCTGCGCAAGGGGGACGACGTCGATCACGGCTCCGGCTTCACCATCGAGGCGCGCGTCGGCGATCGGGTCAGGCGCGGCGACGCCCTGGTCCACGTCCACGCCGGCAGCGAGGAGGTGGCGCGGCGGGCGCTGCCCCGCCTGGAGGACGCCTGGCGGATCCGGTCACGGCCGGTGACGCCGGAGCCCCACGTGCGCCGGCGGGTGACCGTCTCGGGTGAGGAGTCCGAGCGGGAACCGGCGGTGGCCGGCGCGGTTCCGAGGCGGAGCCGCCGCCGCTGACCCGCCCGCTCAGAGTCCGTCGATGCCGGGGTCGCCCATCTCGGGCCGGCGCCGGCGCCCGAGACCGTGCGCGGCCAGGCTGACGCAGATCGTGATCAGGCCGGCGCCGGTGCCGATCTCGGGGTCGTTGACGGTCCCGACCACCGCGCCCACGGTCAGCGCCCTGGCGACGGCGCGGGGGGCCGGTCGCTCCATCACCCGATTCACCTCGGCCAGGCCGACCGAGAGCATTCGTCGCGACATCACCTGGAATCCTGGACGTCCGCCGCGGACCGGGCACGGACGGTCGGCGCACCGGTCGAGTTCGTTCGTGGTGTCGACCACCGCGGGATGGGACAATCGTGGTGGATGGGAAGCTTCGACCGGCTCGTCGAGGGAAGAATCCGCGAGGCGTCGGAGCGCGGCGAGTTCCGCGACCTCGCCGGCGAGGGCAAGCCCCTGGATCTGGAGGCGCCCGGACCCTATGAGGATCCGACCATGTGGGCCGCCTTCCACATCCTCAAGAACGCGGGCATGGCGCCGGTCTGGATCGAGGAGCGGAAGGAGCTGCTGAAGCGCGCCACCGAGGCGCGGAGCCTGTTCGAGCGCAGTGGGGACGAGGACCGCTTCCGCGCTCGGATGGAGGATCTGAACGGGCTGGTCGACCGCCACAACCAGCGATATCCGCTGTCCGCCGGCCTGCTCGAGCGGTTCCCGGTGGAGTCCGTGATCAGCGCCCGACGGACCGGCTGACCGGGGTCACTCGGTCCCGAAGAGCCGGTCCCCGAAGTCGCCCAGCCCGGGGACGATGAAGGCCCTGTCGTTGAGGCCCTCATCGAGCGCGGCGGTGAAGATGCGGACGCCGGGATGGTCTCGCTCCAGCTCGCGGACGCCCTCGGGGGCGGCGACGACGCTGATCATCCGCACGTCGCGACCGCCCGCCTCCTCGATCAGCTCCAGCGCCCTGGCGGCGCTGCCGCCGGTGGCCAGCATCGGGTCGAGCAGGATCGGCACCCGGCCCTCCAGCGGGGGCAGCTTCTTGTAGTAGATGCGGGCCACCGCCGTGACCTCGTCGCGCTCCAGGCCGATGTAGCCGACGCTGACCCGAGGCAGCAGCTCCAGCACCGGGCCGAGGATGCCGAGGCCCGCGCGGAGCACCGGTATCGCGACCACCTCGGCGTCGATGCCGGCCGCCTCGGTGGACTGGAGCGGCGTCTCCACCACCAGGCGACGGATCGGCAGGTCGGCGGTCGCCTCGTAGAGGAGGAAGGTCATGACCTTGCGCGCCAGCGAGCGGAACTCCTCGGGCCGGGTGTGGCGCGAGCGGAGCTCTGCCAGGCAGTCGAGAACGACCGGGTGCCTACTGACGTGCAGCGGCATGGTCGCGGGCGATCAGGCGGCGGACGGCGTCGACCGACACCTCCAGGAAGCGGTCCATCTGCGAGGGGTCGATGTGGTCGATCTGGCCGGACTCGACCTCGTCGACGCAGAGCAGGATGGTCCCCGCCCGGAGGGCGAGAAGGGAGGAGACGACGAACAGGGTCGACGACTCCATGTCGCTGGCCTTGACCCCGGCCCGCCGCCAGAGGGCGAGCTCCTCCCTGAGCTCGGTCGCCCGCGGCATGCGGTCGGGATCGAGCTCGGGGTAGAGACCGTCGACGCTCCGCACGATGCCGACGTGATGGCGCAGCCCCGCCGCCTCGGCCGCCTCGACGCAGGCGGCGACGATGTCGTGCGCGGCGATGGCGGGGTAGTCGCGGGGGACGTAGGCGTCGGGCGTGCCCTCGCTGCGGACGGCTCCGGTGGCGATGACGATGTCGCCGACGTGGATGCCCGGCTGCAGCCCGCCGCAGGTGCCGACGCGGAGGAAGGTGTGAACACCCAGGTCGGCGAGCTCCTCGACGCCGATCGCCACGGAGGGGCCGCCCATGCCGCTGGAGCAGGCGGAGACGGCGGTGCCGTCGATCGTTCCGGTGAAGGTCCGGTACTCGCGGGAGAACGCGACCTCGCCGGCGCCGTCGAGGCTGCGGGCGATCGCCTTGGTCCGGGCCGGATCCCCTGGGTAGAGGAGGTAGCCACCGACCTCACCCGGGGCCAGGCCGACGTGGTACTTGCGCTCCTCTGCCACCGGCGGAAGTGTAGCGGGTCGGCGGCGCCGCGCCCTCCCCGGCCGGAGTGCGCGTCGATCGCCGTCACACGGTCGCTTCGAGCGGGGTCAGAGGTGATGAACGGACCAACCCTCATCCGCGTCAAGGAGCGCTTGCCATGTCAACCGCATACCTCGTCGTCACCCCGCTGGCGGCCATCTGGGTCGCCTACTCCGCGGTCTCCGTCCTGATTCGCGCCAGGTGGGTCACCAAGTCCCTCGAGGACTACGGCGTGCCCGGCTCCTGGTGGCCCTGGCTGGGTGTCCTCAAGGCACTTGGAGCCGCCGGACTCGTGGTCGGGATCTTCGTACCCGTCATCGGCATCGCCGCCGAGGCGGGCCTGGTCGTCTACTTCGTCGGTGCCGTCGTCACCGTGGTCCGGGCACACTGGTACGCCCACATCCCGTACCCGCTGCTGTTCCTGGCCCCAGTGGTGGCTTCGATAGCGCTCAGGCTGGCCACCTGATCGCGGGCCCGGGACCCCTCAGACGCCGGGACGCAGGGCGTCGGCGACCATGCCGGTCAGGCGTCCCGGCCGATCGTCCCCGGCGCGGCGCATCTCGGCGGTGACCGAGGCGGCGAGGAGCGCGAACGCGTCGGCAAGGGTGATGTCGCTCCTCACGGCGCCGGCGGCGCGGGCCGCCTCGAGCATGCCGCCAAGGGTGCGGCGATACCGGGTCTCGACCTCGTCGGGGACGCGGTGCTCCTCACCCGTGGCCGACGCGAACGCCTCGCAGAGCGCGGCGTTGCGGCAGGCCTCGTCGACGGCGAGACCCCAGAACGCGAAGAAGGCGTCGGCCGGCTCCCGCTCGGCGGCCAGCGCGTCGGCCCGGTCGAGCAGGTCCGCCAGCCTCGTCGCCACGACCTGCACGTACAGCGCCTCCTTGGTGGGGAAGTGCCGGTAGACGGTGCCGGCGCCGACTCCCGCACGCCGGGCGATGTCGAGCAGCTGCGCGTTCGGGCCCTGTTCCGCGAACACGTCGCCGGCAGCGGCCAGGACGCGAGCGCGGTTGCGCGCGGCATCGGCCCGCAAGGCGGTCCCCGGAGCATGAGCCTCAGGCATCGCACCACAAACGGGTTCGTGATTCCGTATCGTTAAGCGGGTTCACCAACCCGATTCTACGGGAGAGAGACCGATGCCTTCGACAAGCCATCCGATCCTGGTCACCGGTGCCACCGGCCGTCAGGGGCGCGCCGCCGTCGCCGCGCTGCTCGAGCGAGGGTTTCCCGTGCGCGCGCTCGTCCGCGACGCCACCGGTGCGCCTGCCCATGAGCTGGCCGCGGCCGGCGCCCGACTCGCGGTCGGTGACCTCGATGACGCCGGCTCGATCGAGCGGGCTCTCGATGGCGCGCACGGCCTGTTCCTCTACCAGCCGCTGTTCATGTCGGCCGACCTGACCCCCGGCCTGGGCCCGGACAGCGAGCTGACCCGGGGGCGCGCCGTCATCGGCGCGGCCGCCGCCGCGAACGTCGAGCATGTCGTGTACTCCTCGGCGCTCGGCGCCGACCGGCCCAAGGTCAGCCCCCTGCTCGCTCCGAAGCAGGTGCTGGAGGCCGAGCTGGCGGCGACGCGCCTGGCCACCACCATCCTGCGACCGGTCGGGTTCATGGAGAACTACGCCGGGCCCTGGCGGGGCCTGGGGGCGGACGGCACCATCGCGACCCCCGCCCCGCCGCACATCCGCAAGCAGCTCGTCGCCATCCGTGACATCGGCGCCTTCGCCGCGCTCGCGTTCAGCGAGCCCGACCGCTACATCGGTGCCGCCCTCGAGCTCGCCGGTGATGAGCCGACGGTTCCCCAGATCGCGGCCGCACTCTCCCGCGCCCTGGACCGGAGCATCCGCTACAGCGAGATTTCGATCGACCAGATCCGCCGCACGGACGCCGCCCGTGCCGCGGCGCTGGACCGGATCTACGGCCAGCAGCCGGACCCGATCGACATCGGCGAGCTCCGCCGACGGCTTCCGAGCCTCCTCACCCTCGGCGCGTGGCTCGAGAGCGGCGGCGCCGGGCTGGTGGCCGCCTATCTCCAGTCGCCGATCCCCAGCTGAGGCCGGAGGCTCCCGAGGATCTTCCGGTTCAGGTCAGGATCGGCCGACGCGCTTCCCGGCCGCCGCCTGGTCCCCTTCCAGGGCGCGGGCCAGCAGCTGGTGCAGGGTGGCCCGCTCCTCGGCGGTGAGCGCGGCCAGGACCTCGTCCTCGACTGTCGAGAGGTAGCGCTCCGCGTGCTTCATCGCGACCGCGCCCGACGCGGTGATGCTCACCAGGTGCCGGCGCCGATCCCGGGGATCGCGGTGCCGCTCGGCAAAGCCCTGAGTCTCGAGGTCGTTGAGCAGCAGGACGCAGTTGTTGGCGTCCAGGTGCATCGCCTCGGCCAGCAGCTGCTGCGACGACTCGCCGTGGTCGCGGAGGTAGATCAGGCTCGTGTACTCCTTGATGCGCATCCCCAGCAGCGCCTCGTCGGCGCGCCGGTAGACCAGCCGCGAGAGGCGCGCCAAGAGCGCCATCGACTCGAGGGGGCGGTCGGATGCCATCTTCATGCCGATGGTAGCAGGGGCTTCGAAAACCACCCCGGAGTGTGGATCATACGGGGCGCAGTGATGGTCACCGAGGCGTCTCATGGGTGAACGCCTTCGCGCGCTCGCCCGCACCCTCGGCCGCGCCCGGACGCCGGTCGAGGTGGCGCTCAGGTGGCCCATCCCGGCCGACCAGGACGTCGTCGTCATCCATCTGATCAGCGACGACTTCCTCTACGGCACCTCGCTCGCCGTGTACGTTCCGCTCTGCGAAGGGCCATCCGCCGATCTTCGGCCCGGCTCGGGGCGACTTCCATCCGAAGGACGACGGGGACCCGCTGATCGCGGAGTCGGTGGTGGAGGGATCGACGGCGATCCGCCGGGGGCGGCCCAAATGGCCGGTCCGAGGTGATCCCACCCCCGCCGATCATCCCGGAGGCATCGCCCGGAGCCATGCCGGTGGTCGGGCATGCCGGTGGTCGGGCATGCCACGAGTCGCCCGGAGCCATGCCGGCTCGGACTCGTCCTCTTGCCGAGGGTCTGGCCCAAGGGCGCCAGCGGCCCGCGCCCCTCGCGTGGGCGCCGCCGGGACCTGCTCCTGGGTCTTTCCGTTAGCCCTCTTCGCCGTCTCCCAGGACGTGTTCGCCGAGGTTCCGGGCGACGCGCCTACGTCTTGTCCGCCCCGGCGCAGTGGCGACCGCCGCAGGCGAATTGGGATCTGGAGAGGTCAGATCGCTGACGGACCCTGCGGCACGCCATCGCCGTGGTCGCGTTGATAGGTGACCACGATGACGGCGAAGAAGCGGACCATGCTGGTGATGCCCACGACACGCCAACCTGCATTCGACCGCTGAGCCGCGTCTCGGCGGAATCTCCTCGCGGCAGTCGCACTCCGCAGCCAGGCCTTGTATATCCCTATCTCAGTCGTAGCCATCTTCTGGTCCTCCATGACCTAGTGGAGTCCCGGGGATGATAGCGCCGACCATCCCCCGTCCGCCACCCCTTCTTCCCGACCAAGCGGAACACGGTCCGTTGGGCGTGGCAGAGGCCGGGGCGACCGCATACGGCGCCCGAGCGCGGCAGCGGTCGATCCCCCCTTCCTTACCTTCATGGGGGGAAGGGGGGCGTTTCGCTCCGGCCTCTGGTGTCGGCAGGGCGGACGCCCCGCCGATGAGCATGCGACCACCCGCCTGAGCCGGTTCCGGAGCCTAGCTCTCGGAGAGAACGCCCCTGGGTTGGCGAGATGTCCACGGAGGTTTGCGGTTTCAGAGGGACGAGTCCGATACTCCGAACTCATGCCCGGTCAGGACGACGAAGCATATTTGCAGTGAACATCGTCGATGGACGCGTTGGAGTTCAGAGACTGGGTCTGGGGCTTCGTGGAGCGGACCATGATCGCAGGGAACGAGATCCCGACCCACATCTTCCGACTTCGCCCCGGAGAGCCCGCTTCGCTCACTCAGGTCCCGACGCACGACTTGACCCAAGTGCTTGAACGTGAGCTGAAGGACGCGAACGTCCGGGCTGTGGCGTGTGTTATCCCGACCAAGGGCTGGCTGCCGATGTTCATCGGCACGCCGGTACCTGGAGCGGGTGCTCGGCTTCAGCCCGCCCCAGGCGGGCCTCGCCTTCCTGCCCCAGACGCTCTGCACGGCCGTGCTCTCGCTCGGCCTCAGCGCCTGCCTGGTGCGGGGCTTCGGACCGCGGCCGGTGGCGCTGGCCGGGCTCGCCCCTGCTCGGCGCCGGCGTCGCGACCACCTTCATGCCCCTCCTTGCTATCGGCATGGCCGACGTGCCGAGGTAGCAGGCGGGCATCGTCAATGTCTCCATGCAGGTCGCCGGCGTCGTCGCCGTGGCTGCGATGGGAACGCTGGCGGCCGACCGGTCGAGGGCGCTGCGGGAGGGAGGCGCCTCGGTCGTCGCCTCCCTTTCCGGCAGCTACTCGCTGGGCTTCGCCGTCGCCGCCGGCTGCGGCGTGGCGGCGATCCTGGTCACCCTGGTGGCCCTCCGCGGACCACGCGGCGGGTGAGGCGGGGTCAGGAGGCGGCGGTCGCCTCGTCCCCCAGATCGCTGGTGCAGAAGCCGCAGCGGTGCGCCCCGAGTGGGACCGCGTTCAGGCAGTGCGGGCACTCCTTGGTCGACACCGGAGTCTTGTCGTAACGGTTCTTGAAGGCGGAGTAGGGCGAGACGACGAAGAAGTAGACCACCACGGCCAGCACGATGAAGCTGATGATCACGTTGATGAAGTCGCCGTAGAGGAAGGGCCCGGCCTTCAGGTTTTCGAAGTTGGGCACATGTCCGAAGTACGAGATCAGTGGCGTGATCAGGTCGGCGATGAGCGCCTTGACGACATTGCCGAAGGCGATGCCGATGACGATGCCGACCGCCACGTCGACCAGGTTGCCCTTGAGTAGGAACGCCTTGAAGCCACTCATTTCTCCGGCCGCCTCCTTGATTCGGTGTGGTCCTGCGTCGTGCGAAATCGGCCCGAACCGGGTCCGCGCGCAGCGTACACCAGCGCGGCGGGGCGGGGGAAGGGGCCCGGGCCGGCTTGGTACTGGCCCGGGCTTTTGCTTACTGAGTGCTCAGGAGGAGCTGCCGGAGAGCAGCTTGTCGACCTCGCCGGCCGCCGTGTTCAGGGCCTGCTTGACCGATTCCTTGCCGTCGACCGCGTTGAAGAGCTCGACCGAGATGTCCGACTGGGCCTCGTCCCAGACCGGGAGGTTGGGCGAGAAGACGCCCTTGGACAGCTGGGTCCCGGCCACCGCCAGCTCGGGGTGGCTCTTGTAGTAGCCCGCGTCCAGGGCCTTGAGCGCCGAGGTCCGGACCGGCAGGTAGCCGGTCTGCGACGCCCAGGTCTCCTGCGGGGCCTTCGAGGTGAAGTACTTGATGTACTGGAACGCGCCCTGCTGCTCGGCCTTGCTGGCCTTGCCGAAGACGCAGACGTTGGTGCCGTAGACCTGCGGGTGGGCGCCGTCGGGACCGGCCGGCTCGGGCGCCGTGGCCATGGTGAACTTGTTGCCGACGATCGCCTTCTTGTAGCTGTAGCCGGCGATGGTGTCGACGCTGAGGGCGGCCTTGCCGGTGCCGAAGTCCTCGTCGTCGTAGGCGTTGGGGTTGTTGCCGAGGTTGTGGATGTAGCCGTCCTTGACGCCGGTCACCCACATCTGAAGCGCCTTCTGGCCGGCGGGCCCGTTGAAGGTGGCCTTGGTCCTGCTGCCGTTGAGCAGGGTCCCGCCGTTGTCGAGGACCATGCTCTCGAAGTCGTCCTCCAGCGAGTTGCTGGCGTCGGCGCCCCAATGGCCGTCGGCGGTCAGCTTCTTGGAGTCGGCGAAGAACTGGTCCCAGGTGGTGGGAGGTGACGAGATCCCGGCCTGCTGCAGCAGCTGCCGGTTGTAGAACATCACCGAGTCCGACTTGTTGAACGGGAACATGTACTGCTTGCCGTTCAGCTTCCCGTCCTGGAGCAGGGTCGGGATCACGTCGTTGAGGCTCTGCTTGGAGAGTCCGTCGGAGGCGTTGATGTACGGCTGCAGATCGACGATGGCCTTGCTCTGCAGGTACTTCGCCGCCCAGCTCTCGTAGCACTGGGCCATGGTCGGCGGCTTGCCCGCGGCCAGCGCCGACAGGCTCTTCGTCTCCAGCGTCGTGTAGTTGGCGTACTGCTGGAGCTGCACGGTCACGTAG
>DATAXV010000106.1:0-28128 GCA_036272915.1 Candidatus Dormiibacterota bacterium | reverse complement strand
GCGTCCCGGCGAAGGTGGAGGGCATGAACTGGAAGAGCCCCTCCGCGCCGCTGGGGTTCACCGCCCTCGGGTTGTACGTGCTCTCGCAGTCGGCGATCCGGAGCCCCCATTGCACGGCGGCTGAGCCGAGCGGGGTGAAGGCGTTGACGATGTCCTGTTGGACCGACCCCGCCGGCACCGACACCGCCGGAGCCGCTGTGGTCTGCTGCTGCGCGGCCGACCGCTGTGCCGCGGCCTGCGCCGCCGCCGCCGCCGCCGCCGCCTTGGCCCTCGCCGCGGCGGCCGCGGCCGCCGCCTGAGCGGCCGCCTGGCGGCGCTGCTGCTCGGCGAGGATCTTGTTGTCGGTGGCCGCCAGCCGCTGCTGCCAGACCACGTCGGCGTGCTCCGAGTCCGCCATGCTGGCGGCGGTCAGAACTCCCCCGTTCGCCTGCTGCGGCCGTGGTCTCGCCACCGCCCTCGGCGGAGTCATGTGGGCTCCGGCGCTGGGTGCGGCCAGGGTCGCGGTCAGGGCGGTGGCTGCGAGCGCCACCGAACGGATTGCATGACGTAACAAATAGTCCTCTCCTCTGATTGCGCCGGCCCCCAATCGCTACCCCTGGGCACGGCGTCATCCGAGGGATCGACGGCGGCGGCCGGATCGCTCTCGGGCCGGCCGGCGGGATCGCTGCGATCCCGTCCAGGCCGTGAGCCGGTCGGCGTCCTCATCGGACGCTCCGGCCGCGCACCGTGGGGCGGTGCGCTCCTGCGTTCAGTCGCTGCGGACCCGGGCGGCGGCGCCCTCCCTGGCGCCGGCCGTTCTTTTCGGGAGCCGGAGACGATCGAGGGCGGGGCCGGCCGGCTTCGACCTTGCCTCGCGCCCGGGATCATGGATCCGGGACCGCACACTCGTCACGGTGGCCGCCGAACCGGCGGCGTGGGCCCAGGCGGTGGTCCGGTGCCTACCGCCTCACGCCGTCGCGGTTTTCCTCAGCGAGCGGGCGCTGCGCCACCGGCAGGGTGAATTGCCTGCTCGCCTTGCACGGGAGGGTGGATGGGGTCCCGCCCAGGAGTCGAAGCTCACTGGCGGCGGCGGACGTCACTGCCCCTGAGGCCAGCGCCACCGGCTGCGAAAACCCACATCGTCCGTCGACCCTCCATCTCTCCCGACCCTCTACCCCAAGGGCCGGTATCTACCCGGGCGGTCTGCGATGTGGTGGTGAATCATGCCCCGGTATCAGGTTGTGCGTCTGGCACGCTACCAGAAGACCATCCTTTCGCGCAGCGGCGGCCGGGCAGGCGCGGCATCCGGCCCGGAACGAAGGACGGCCCCGACCGCTGGGCGGCCGGGACCGAAGGGGGCCGGGTCAGAGATCGACGAGGGTCAGGCCGCCGCCTCCTCGAGCGGTTCGTCCACCTCCGCGGGGACGGGTGCGGCCTCGGGCCGGAGGACGGTCGCGACCACCGCCAGCGAGGCCACCAGCAGCGCCGCGCCGACGACGAAGGAGAGGTGGTAGCCGCCGGTCAGCGCCACCGCCGGACCGGCGCCCCCGGCCAGGAGGTGCTGGGTCCGGGACGTGGCCAGCGTGGTCAGCACGGCCAGGCCCAGCGCCGCACCCACCTGCTGGGTCGTGTTGAGCAGGCCGGAGGCGAGCCCGGAGTCGCTGCTGGTGGCGCCGGACATGGCCAGCGTCATCAGGGCCGGGAAGGAGAGTCCGGCGCCGATCCCGAGCAGGACCATCGAGGGCAGCAGGTCGACGACGTAGGAGCCGCCGACGGGGGCCCGGGCGAGGAGGGCGAGCGCGGCCAGCACCAGGAGCAGGCCGGGCGTGAGGACCCGGCGCGACCCGAAGCGGGTGTTGAGCCGCGCCGAGAAGCTCAGCGAGAGGATGCCGATGCCGAGGGCCACGGGGAGGAAGGCGAGGCCGGTTCGGATCGCGTCGTAGCCGAGCACGTGCTCGATGTACAGCGTCCCCAGGAAGAGGACCCCGAACAGCCCCGCCACCATCAGCATCTGGATCAGGTTGGCGCCGGCCACGTTGCGGGAGCGGAACACGCCGAGCGGGAGCAGCGGGCTGGCGGCGGTGGCCTGGCGCACGACGAAGCCGGCGAGGAGGACCACGGCGATGGCGCCCGGTCCCAGCGTGCGGCCCGAGCCCCAGCCCAGGCTCTCCGCCTCGACGATGGCGTAGACGCCCAGCATCAGTGCACCGGTGACCAGGACCGCGCCGAGCACGTCGGCCCCGGCGCGCAGCCCGATCCCCCGCTCGGTCTCGAGCAGGCGGACCGACAGCACCGCGGCGGCGACGCCGATGGGGACGTTGACGAAGAAGATCCAGTGCCAGTTGATGGCCTGGGTGATCAGGCCCCCGGCGAGGAGCCCGATCGAGCCGCCGGCGGCGGCGACAAAGCTGAAGACGCCGATCGCCCTGGCCCGCTCCCGGGCCTCCGGGAACATGGTCACGATCATCCCCAGGATCACCGAGGACGTCATCGCCCCCCCGATCCCCTGAATGAAGCGGGCGGCGACCAGGGCCCCCCGGTCCTGGGAGAGACCGCAGGCCAGGGAGGAGAGCGTGAAGAGGACCAGGCCGGCCAGGAAGATCCGCTTGCGGCCGATCAAATCGCCCATCCGTCCCGCTAGCAGCAGCAGCCCGCCGAAGGGGATCAGGTAGGCGTTGATGACCCAGGCCAGCCCCGCCTGGGTGAAACCGAGCGACCCCTGGATCGAGCGCAGGGCGACGTTGACGATGGTCTGATCGAGGATGATCATCAACATCCCGGCGCAGAGCACGACCAGCGCGATCCAGCGCGAGCTCGCGGTCCGTGATGTCGTCGAGGGCTTGGTCTCCTGGTTCACGGGAGGGTTCAATCCCATCTGGGATGGTTTTATTCGGGATGATTTCCGTCAATCCGCCCCAAGGCCAGGGAGGCCGGGGCGGTAGGCTGGCCGCTGGCGGCGGCTGTTTCCGATCCCCGCGTCACCATCGGGGAGGTTGCCGGCGTCTAACCGGTATGCAGGCCGACCAGTTGGGGTCGAACCCACTCGTCGCCGCCGCCTTGGAGGGCGACGACGCCGCCTTCGAATCATTGGCCGAGACTCCTCTCGAGCCTGGCCTCCGGCTGGCATGCGGGATGCTGCTCGACCGCCCGTCTCCCCCGTCGACTGTCCGTGACAGGTCCGCGACAGGCTGCCAGGATGCTGGCCGACATGACCAAGGAGACGAAGGGAAACCAGCCCGCGGAAGATCCCAAGGAACGGTACGGGCGGCAATGGGCAGAGACGGACAAACAGAAGCGCGAGGACCGGCGGAAGCAGCGCCAGGGACCCGACTACGGCGGAGACTTCGGGCTCTGAGCGAGCCCGATATGTCATAGCCTATAGGTTGTGAGGGTAGAGCGCCGGGGCCTCGTCGACGGGGCCTACGAGGTCCTGAAGGAGCTCATCCTCGATCAGCGGCTGGCTCCGGGAGCGCACGTCAACATCGACGCCCTCGCGCCCGAGCTGGGGGTTTCCCAGACGCCGATTCGGGAGGCGCTGGCCCGTCTCGAGGCCGAGGGTCTGGTCGTCAAGCAGCAGGTCCGAGGCCGATTCCTCGTCGCCCCCACCCTCGACGCCCGCTCCTTCGAGCAGCTGTACGAGGTCCGCCTCCTGCTCGAACCTCACGCCGCGAGCCTGGCCGCCGGAGCGATCACGGCCGCGGAGCTGCTTCAGCTCCAGCGCGTGGACCGCTCGATGCGCGCCGCGCAACGGGGCGGAAGCTACCGCGAGTACCGCGACTTCTCCAACCAGGACGCCCGTTTCCACGAGGTCGTCGCCGCGGCGGGCGGGAACCCGATCCTGCGCGACGCCGTGCTCCGCCTCCACAGCCACCAGCAGCTGGCCCGCCTCTACCGCGGCCACGGCGTCGACGCCGAGGGCGGTGTCCCCGAGCACGAGGCGATCCTGGCGGCGATCGCGGACGGCGACGGTCGGCGGGCCAGCGCGTCGATGCGCCGCCATCTCGAGGGCTCACGCCGCCGGCTGCGCGCGCTCCTGCACGCCGCCGCGACGCCGGCGGGCGGATGAGACCGACCGCATCCCACAGGGAGGGTTAGGAATGCTGATCGAGAACGGTCGGGTCGAGGTCGAGGTCGAGACCGGGACCGGACGGCTCACCCGTATCCGCCACCGTGGGCTGGGCATCGACCTGGTCACCGAGCGGCGCCTGGCCGAGAACTTCCGGCTCCTGGCACCGCTCCCGGGCTGGCGGGGACACTACATCCTCGGCCGCGACCAGGCCCTGACGCGCGCCGAGCCGGCCGCGAACGGCGCGGTCCTGACCTGGACCGGGCTGCGCAGCTCGCAGGGAGGCTTCGACATCACCGTCCGCCTCGAGATCGAGCTGGAGGATGATGACGTCCGCTTCCGGCTGGGCCTCGAGAACCGGTCCGGGATCCCGATCGAGGAGGCCATCTTCCCCGCCATCGGAGGCATGGCCAACCGCGAGGAGCGGGATCGCTGGCGCGTCCACCACACCGATGCCGTCGGCGTCGGGCGCGAGTGGTCGCTCTACGACGAGTTCCCCGGCACCTACCTGGGGCCGGCCGAGCCGGTCTGGATCTCGCCCTACCCGATGGCGATGTCGATGCCCTGGGTCGACCTCTACGACGCGGCCGGCCGCCGTGGCGTGATGCTGGCCAACCTCGACCCCCGGCCGCAGGGGGCGATGAGCATGGCCTTCGCCCAGCTCCATCCCTGCGCCAGCTGGCGGGGTGCCCGGCAGGGCTGGCCGGACCCGGCCGAGGCCGGGGACACGCCGGTCGGGATGACGCTGGCCTGGGCCTCGTTCCCCTTCCTCGAGCCGGGACAGAGCTGGGAGAGCCCGCCCGTCGTCCTCCATTTCCACCAGGGCATCTGGTGGGCGGCCGCCGAACACTACCGGGCCTGGTTCGACCGGACCATGCCGGTGCCGGTGGACAAGTCGGGGAGCTGGCTCTCCGAGCAGGACGCCTGGCAGTCGACGATCATCAGCTACCCGGAGGACAGCGTCGGCTACCGCTTCGCGGACCTGCCCCGGCTGGCCGCCGCCGCGCGTGACGCCGGCATCCACGTGCTCCAGATCGACGGCTGGGACGTGGGCGGGATCGATCGCGACTATCCCCAGTACGTGCCCGATCCGCGGCTGGGATCGGCCGAGGACCTGCGGGAAGCGATCGCGACCTGCCGAGGGATGGGCGTCGAGGTGCTGCTCTTCACCAACCTTCAGTGGGCCCACATGGAGACCGACTGGTGGCGCCAGGAGCTGCACCGGTACGCGGTCCAGGACCCCCGCGGCCTCCATCGCAACAGCATGGGCTGGGAGTACCACACGCTCCTCGGACTGGCCAACCAGTGCGAGCCGCGGATGGTGGCCATGAACCCCGCCCACCCCGGCTTCGACCGCGCCATCCGCGACCAGCTGCTGCAGGTGGCGAGGCTGGGCGCGGCGGGGACGCAGATCGACAAGCTCAACGGCGCCCTCGGCATCGACTACGCCCCGGGCCTGAACCTGCCCCGGGATGAGGCGATGGTCGGCAGCGTCTGGCGGACGCTCCGCGCCTTCGCCGACGAGGCCCGGGTGGAGAACCCGGGCTTCCGGCTGGCCGCCGAGTGCCACTGGGATCGCATCATGCCGCTGGTCGACGCCTCCTACTCGCGCTTCTTCTCGGAGGACCACCTGCCGACCACGGCCGCCGCCTTCCCCGAGTACCGGCAGACCTGCTGCGTGGTCGGCCACTACGATTACGGCCTGGTCAACAACTGCCTCCGGCACGGACACGTGATCAACGTGGAGGCGCGGTGCCTGCACGGCAGCGCCGCCGACGCGCCGCGGCTGGCCGGCCACGTGCGGCGCGCGCTGGAGCTGCGCCGCTCCCTCTGGGACGTGCTCTGGCACGGGCGACCGGTCGACCCGGCCGGTGTCGGCATCGAGGCGGAGGACGGCCTGCACTGGAGCCGGCGGGAGGGCGAGGGCCGCTCGGCCGTGATCTTCAACCACTTCGCCGACGGCGCCCGTCACGCCCGGATCTCGCTCGACGAGGAGGGGCCGGTGGCGGTCACCGTGCACAGCCCCGGCCGCGAGCCGGTCGAGGCCAGGGCTCCGCTCGACATCACGATCGAGAAGGAGGAGGTCAAGGTGGTGACCTGGAACCGGCGGTGAGCGGCGGCATCGGCGTCGGCCTGGTCGGGTTGGGGATGGTCTCCGACCTTCACCGCGACGCCCTCGCCGAGGCCGGTGGGATCCGGCTGGCGGCGATCCACGACATCGACCCCGAGACGCTGAAGCGGCGGGCCGAGGAGTGGGACGTCCGGAATCACGCCAGCCTCGACGCCATGCTCGACGACCCCGAGGTCGAGGCCGTCTACGTCCTGACCCCGGCGGCGGCCCACGTCGCCATCGCCTCACGCTGCCTGGAGGCGGGCCGCCACGTGCTGGTCGAGAAGCCGGTCTCGCACGATCCGGCGGAGATCGAGGGGCTGGACCGGCTCGCCGCCGGCCGCGGCCTGGTCTGCATGCCCGGGCACAACAACGCCTACACGCCCGAGTTCCGCCGCCTGCTCCGCCTCCGCGACGAGGGCGAGCTGGGCACCCTGCGCGGCCTCTGGGTCCACTACGTCCTCCGCCACCCCGAGGAGATCGCCGCCGCCTACGGCGGCATCCTGGAGGAGGTCATGGTCCACCACGCCTACCTGGCCCTGGCCGTGATGGGACCGCCCGAGCGCATCCACGCCGGGATCCACCCCGGCGCCTGGCGAAAGCTCGACCGGGAGGACCAGGCCTGGATGGTCTGGGAGTACCCCGACGGGACCACCGCGTACCTCTTCGCCAGCTTCGCCGCCGACGACCTCACCACCGATCCCTGGACCTACCTGATCAAGGCCATCGGCACCGAGGGCGGCACCTCGATCTCCTGGCGCAGCGCCGTCGGGACCAGGCGGCGGAACCCCTGGTTCGCCTTCGGCATCCCGATCTATCTCGAGGCCTACCGCCACGAGACCCAGGCCTTCGCCGCCGCCGTGCGCGGCGAGGGGGCGCCGGCCTCGACGCTGGCCGACGCCGCCACCAGCTCTCGCATCATCAGCGCCGCCTACGAGGCCGCCCGGTCGCACCGCGTCATCGAACGGCGCGATGCGGGCTACGGATGGTGAGGGCGGCGGGAGCCTAAGGAGGAGTCGATGAGAGTCGAGTCGATCGAGACCCGGACCTACCGGCTGCCGCTGGCACGGCCCTGGGGCGATCAGACCCACCGCGTCACCGACATCGAGCTGGTCGTGACCCGGATCGAGGCGGGCGGGTACACGGGCACCGGCTTCAGCTACAGCGTGGGCGTCGCCGCCCTGGCCACGCAGACGCTGCTCGACGCCTACATCGCGCCGCGCCTGCTCGGGCAGGAGGTGAACCCCCGGGTGCAGTGGCGCCGGCTCTGGCGCCAGATGCACGACGCCGGCGGCGGAGGCCTGACCACGATGGCCCTGGCCGCCTGCGACATCGCCCTCTGGGACCTCGTCGCGCAGGAGCGGCAGCTTCCGCTGGCGGACGTGCTCGGGCGCTTCCGGGAGAGCATCTGCGCCTACGGCTCGGGCGTCAACCTCAACCTCGACATGGCCCACCTCGAGGAGCAGGTGCGCCGGTGGCGGGACGCCGGCTACGCGGCGGTCAAGGTCAAGGTGGGCATGCCCGACCCGCATGACGATCTGGAGCGGCTGGCCATGGTCCGCCGCGTGATCGGCCCCAAGGGCCGGCTCCTGGTCGACGCCAACCAGGGCTGGGACCTGACCCAGGCGGTCCACGCGATCCAGTCCTACGCGCCGCTCGACGTCTCCTGGGTCGAGGAGCCCCTCATCTCCGACGACGTCGATGGACACGCGCGCCTGCGCCGGCGGGTGACCACCCCGATCGCGATCGGAGAGAACGTCTACACCTCCTACCAGTTCAACGACTACATGGCCAGGGGCGCCTGCGACTACGTGCAGGCGGACGTGGTCAGGGTCGGCGGCATCACGCCCTGGCTGGAGATCGCCGATCTCGCCCGGACCTGGGACCTGCCCATGGCTCCCCACTTCCTGCTCGAGATCACGGGTCAGCTGCTCTGCTGCGTCGAGAACGGGCACATCCTGGAGGACGTCGAGGGCGGCTCCTTCAGGGAGCTCGGCATCCTCGCCGAGGAGGTCCAGGTGCGGGATGGCTGGTTCACCCCGCCGGAGCGGCCGGGGCACGGCATCATCCTCGACCAGAAGGCTCTGGACGCCCACCAGATCTTCCCCGCTCCTTCGGAGGCCGGTCGTGAGTGACCTCCTCCGCCGGCTGCCGGACGGTGGGATCGACGCTCACCAGCACTACTGGGAGGCGCACCGCCGCTTCCCCATCCGCGGCAACTGGTGGTCGGGATCGGTCAGCTACAGCTGGGTCGAGGCGGGCGTGCCCGAGCTCGGCCGGGACTGCATGCCCGACGACCTGGAGCCGCAGCTGCGGGCCGGCGGCGTCGGCAGCAGCGTCGTCGTCCAGGCCATCCACGCCGACGGCGAGACCCGCTGGCTGCTGGAGCTTGCCTCGGCGCGGGAGAGCATCGCGGGCGTGGTCGGCTGGGTCGATCTCACCCAGGGCGAGGAGCATGTCACGCGCGACCTCGAGGCGATCGCCCATCCCAAGCTGGTCGGCATCCGCCACATGGCGCCGTTCGAGGCCGACGCCGGCTGGCTGGTCCGCCACGACGTCGTCACCGGGCTGAAGGCGGTCCAGGAGTCTGGCCTCGCCTTCGACCTCCTGCTCACGCCTCGGGAGCTCACCTTCGTGCCCGAGCTCTCCGAGCGCCTCCCCGACCTGAACATGGTCGTCGACCATGTGGCCAAGCCCCCGATCGTCGGCGGTGCCCTCGAGCCCTGGGCGAGCATGATCCGGGCGGCGGCCGAGAATCCCCGGATCTTCTGCAAGCTCTCGGGCATGGTCACCGAGGCCGACCGTCGGTCGTGGACGGCGACCGACCTCCGCCCCTACATCGAGGTCGTCCTGGACGCCTTCGGACCCCGGCGCTGCATGTACGGCAGCGACTGGCCGGTCTGCACGCTGGCGGGCAGCTACGAGCGGGTGCAGGGGGCGCTGGCCGAGAACCTGGATCTGATCCTCGCCGGCGACACGGCAGCGATGGCGGCGATCAAGGGAGAGGTGGCGGCTCGCTTCTACGGCCTGGGCTGACCACTCGTGCCCGGGCCACGGGCAGGACGCATCACGCGGCCAGGCGGTGTCGATTTCCGGCAGCTCCGATCGACGCCGTGTCAGGAGCCGATACAGGCCCCCGCACAACCGACGAGGTGCGGATATGCCGAGGGTCGGGGCGACCGCCGCGATCCCGTAGCCGGAGGTTCAGAGATGCGACGAGTGGTCCTGCAGATGGGCATGACGATCGATGGGTTCGTGGCCAGCGACCGGGAGCATCCGGGCGGACCCGTGCCCGAGGACGCCGAGCTCGTCGAGTGGAAGCTGGATCGGGTGTCCAGGGCGGGGGCCCACCTGATGGGCCGCGTCACCTACGAGGAGATGGCGTCCTTCTGGCCGACCGCGACGCATCCATACGCGGCACCGATGAACGACATCCCCAAGGTCGTCTTCTCGAAGACGATCCAGGACGCCTCCTGGCCCGTCACCCGGATCGCCCGCGGCGACCTGGCGGACGAGATCAGGGCGATCAAGGCGGAGGAGGGGCCGGACGTGATCGCCTACGGTGGCGGCGCCTTCGCGGCGGCGCTCGCCGCTCGGGACCTGGTGGACGAGTACTTCCTGGGCATCCAGCCGGTGGCCGTCGGGCAGGGCCAGGCTCTCTTCGCGGAGCTGTCCGCGGCTCGCCGGCTGCGGCTCGTCGAGGCCAGGAGCTTCGCGTCCGGAATCGTCGTGCACGTCTACCGGCCCGAGAGCACGCGACCCGTGGAACGGTCGCACCATCGCCATCATGTGCGGCGGATCGCTCATCGGCCGCCGGAGGCGTGGGGTCGAGGGCGAGGAGCGATGTCATGGACAGCGTTGTGACAGACTTCCTCCGCGTATCTGCGGGCGGCCTGGGCGGCCACCGGCTCGATGGTGATCGGGCGTGGCTCCAGGGCCGGCCGGTCGGATCGTCAATGGCAACACCTCGCGGACGTATCCTCGGCCCGTCGCCGCGCCATGCGTCCAGATGGAGGAACAGCCATGATCTCGGAGCTCTTCGACCCCCAGGCCTGGAGCGAGGTACCAGGCTTCGAGCTCCAGGACGTCACCTACCACCGCGCCCGCGAGAGCGGGACGGTCAGGATCGCGATCGATCGACCCGAGGTGCGCAACGCGTTCCGGCCTCAAACCGTCGACGAGCTCTATCGGGCGCTCGACCACGCCCGACAGACGAGCGACGTGGGATGTGTGCTGCTGACCGGGAACGGACCCTCGCCCAAGGACGGAGGCTGGGCCTTCTGCTCGGGCGGCGACCAGCGCGTCCGCGGGCGCGACGGCTATCGCTACGCGACCGGTGAGAACGCCGACTCGATCGACCCGGCAAGGACGGGGCGGCTGCACATCCTCGAGGTGCAGCGGCTGATCCGCTTCATGCCCAAGGTGGTGATCTGCGTCGTCCCCGGATGGGCGGTCGGGGGCGGTCATAGCCTGCATGTCGTCTGCGACCTGACCCTGGCCAGCGCCGAGCACGCCCGCTTCAAGCAGACCGACGCCGACGTCGCCAGCTTCGATGCCGGCTTCGGCTCCGCGTACCTGGCGCGGCAGGTCGGCCAGAAGTTCGCCAGGGAGATCTTCTTTCTCGGCCGCGAGTACGATGCCGCCGACGCCAACCGTATGGGGATGGTGAATGCGGTCGTGCCCCACCAGGAGCTCGAGCGGGAGGCGCTCGAGTGGGCTCGCCAGATCAACGAGAAGAGCCCGACGTCGCAGCGGATGCTCAAGTTCGCGTTCAACCTCATCGATGACGGGCTCATCGGGCAGCAGCTGTTCGCCGGCGAGGCGACCCGGCTCGCCTACATGACCGACGAGGCGGCCGAGGGCCGGGAGGCGTTCCTGGAGAAGCGCCGGCCCGACTGGTCGCCGTTCCCGTGGCACTACTGACTGCGCACGGCCGGGGCCGCCCAGCGGGCATGGCCGGTGGCGGCCGGGCTGCTGGACGTGGACGGCGCGTCAGCCGGGCAATCGCGGGAGAACGCCCAGACTGGGTGGATGAGGTACCTCCACCTCCTCCGCCACGCCAAGTCGAGCTGGGACGATCCGGATCTGGCGGACGGTGACCGCCCGCTCGCCAAGCGTGGCCGGCGCGACGCGCTGAGAGTCGCGGCGCGCGTCCGGTCCATGCACGTCGGGATCGACCTGGTGCTCTGCTCGTCCTCCCTTCGCACCAGGGAGACGCTGCGGCCGCTGCGGGAGGCGCTGAGACTGGACGACGCGCACTGCCTGATCGAGGACGACCTGTACGCCGCGGAAGAAAGCGAGCTGCTGGGCCGCCTGCACCGTGTTCCGGACGACATCGGCTCGGTGATGGTGATCGGTCACAACCCGGGGCTCCAGGAACTCGCCCTCCGCCTCTGCGGCGAGGCCGGTGGGGAGATCCCGCGCCGGATCAAGGAGAAGCTCCCGACCGCCGCTCTGGTCGTCCTGCGCACGACCCGGGCGTGGGGTGCTCTCGGTCCCGGGAGCGCCGAACCGGTCGATCTGCTCCTCCCCCGCGATCTGCACTGAGTCGCCCACATCCGTCGCCGAGCCCACCCGTTCCGGTCGAGCCGGGTGAACGCGGAGGATAGAGGGAGTGGGTGGCTCGCAATCTGGACCGAGACCGTGGCCGAGGACCCGCGACCAATGGGATGAGCTCGGAAGCGGTCAGGCAGGGAGGTCGATCGGCCAATGCGCGCGTACGTGATGGAAGGCCCCGGACGGGGTGGGATCAAGGACGTACCCGATCCGGTGCTCGGCGACCTCGACGCGCGCGTCGAGATGGTCGTGTGCGGGATCTGCTCGAGCACCGACAAGATGCTGCGCGCCGGCACCTTCCGGGGCGGAGTGACGTATCCGAGCATCCTCGGCCATGAGGCCGTGGGCCGCGTGGTCGAGCTCGGTCCGGCGGTGAGACACATCCCGCTCGGGTCGCTGGTCACCCGGCCCAGCGCGTATCAACCGGACAGGGCACCGCTGGGCCTGTACTGGGGAGGGTTCGCCGAGCAGGGCGTGGTCACCGACTGGGAGGCGCTGCGCGAGGACCGTCCGGATCGCGAGTGGCGCCCCCGGTTCGATCAGATGCGCTTCGAGCCGGAACGAGACCCGGCGAGCATCGCCCTCGCCATCAGCCTCAGCGAGACCTTCAGTGTCATCTGCCGGACCGATGTCCTGAACAGGACGGTGGCGGTGGCTGGCACCGGAATCGCGGGCCTGTCCTTCGTCGCCTACGCCAGGCTGCTCGGCGCCGCGACGGTGGTGTGCGTGGGTCGGCGGCGGTCGCGGCTGGAACTGGCGGAGCGGCTGGGTGCCGATTCGACCGCCGTGGCCGACGGGGACGCACCCGAGTCGCTGATGGAGGCCGTCGGGCGCGCCGATATCGTATTCGAGGCGTCGGGACAGGCGGACATGGTCGGCCGTTCGTGCCGGTGGCTGAAGCCCGGCGGCCGTGAGGTCATCTACAGCGCGCCCGAAGCGGAGGCCAGCATCGACCTGATGGCGGCGCCGCGCGACGCATCCATCATCGTCGCCAGCACGCACGAGACCAGCGTGATGCCGGGGGTGGTTCGCATGGTCGAGGGCGGCGTCATCGACCGCGACCTGCTCCTCACCCACCGGTACGCGTTCGCCGAGATCAAGAAGGCCTTCGACGAGGTTGCCCAGGGCGGCGTCGTCAAGGGCCTGGTCACCTTCACCTGAGCTCAGGGAGACGAGCGGACATGAATGAGCCAGCTGCTCCGGGAACCCGGCTCGAAGGCCTCGCGCTCGTGGCGCGGGAGAACGGCGGCTTCGCGCTCGAGGAGATCCTGACCGCCCCCCTGACTCCGACGAGCATCGCGATCGAGACGACGTGGTCGGGGGTCAGCTTCGGCACCGAGTTCGCCGTGCTCTCGGGCAAGCTGGACTGGGGGCCCTTCCCGCTGGTCACGGGATACATGGGCGCGGGCCGCGTCACGCACGTCGGTGCCGATGTCTCCGGCTATCGGACCGGCGACCGCGTGTACTACCGCAGGAACCTGGAGCTCGTGACCAGGGCGTCCGGCGAGAGCCTGAACTGCGCCGCCGGAGTCCACGCCTCGGTCGCGGTCCTCGACCCCAGAGGCGATCACGGCGCCGATCACATCCCCGACAACGTCCCCGACGACATCGCCAGCATGTTCGTCCTGCCCGCGGTCGGCCTCACCGGTGTCAATCAGGCCCGGGTCGGCACCGGCGACACCGTGGTCGTCATCGGATCCGGCCAGATCGGGCTCTCCGTCGTCGCCGCAAGCATCGCCCGTGGCGCCCGCGTCCTCGCCGTCGACATCCGCCCGGAGCCACTCGAGGCCGCCACCGGGCTCGGGGCGCACCACGTGGTGGACTCGACCAAGGCCGACGTCGAGGAGGAGGTCCACCGAATCTTCGGCGCGGATGGAGTCGATTTCGTCTTCGAGGCCACGGGCAGGAAGGACTCGATCGATCTCGGCATCAGACTCTGCCGCCAGTTCGGCTGCTTCGTATGGCAGGGCAACTACGGAAAGGGTCCCGTGTCCTTCGACTTCCTCCCAGCGCACGGACGCCGGCTGCGCATGGTGTTCCCGTGCGACGACGGCTATCGACCCTCTCGGCGGGCGGTGATGACGTCACTCGGCCAGGGATTGCTGAAGTGGGGCCTCACCATGACCGACCGGATCGAGCACGAGAGCGCGCCAGCCTTCTACGCTCGCACCCTGGAGCAGGGACTGGGCGGCGTTCTGGGCGCGTCGATCCACTGGGGTGGAACTGTTGCGCCTCGCCATCTCGGTCAAACGGCCACGCTCAGACGGCGAATTGGACCACCGCCTCCCTCACCGTCCTCCTGACTCGAGACCGGGCCAGCATCCGGTGAACCGCGCCCTCCAGCTCCGGGAGATCCTCGGTCACGGTCGCCTCGACCACGGCGCGAATCGTGTCGAAGTGGCGGTGAGCGAGATGATCCCGCAATAGCTTCCGGCATGCCCGAACCCGCTGTCCGAGCGGGCCTGTGAGCTGGTCCAGCGCCTCCTCCGGTTCGCGCAGTTCGAAATGCAACTCGTAGCCGGTGGCCGCCACCAGTCGTGCGATCGTTGGTAGCGACGCCTCACGATGCCCCGATTCGTAGACGCTCACGACACTCTGGGCCACGCCGGCCCGCCGGGCGAGCTCACCCTGTGACAGACCGGCCCTTCGACGCGCGTCGCGCAGCAGCGAACCGGCCGTCGGCGGTTCCTGGCTCACGCCAAGAGATAGAGGGGATCGTCTATGCCGCCACTCTCACGGTCGCCGCACTGGCGCCGCTCACCCCTATCAGCGCAGCCGATCGCGATCCGAGTACACGTTGAACCGCCCGCGGCGCAGGAACCCGACCAGAGTCATGCCGAATCGCTCCGCCGTGGCCACGGCCAGGCTGGTCGGGGCGCCTACGGCGGCAACCAACGGGATGCCGGCGGCCACGGCCTTCTGAACGATCTCATAGCCGGCCCGCCCGCTCACCACGAGCAGAGACCGTGACGCGGGGAGGCCGCCCGCCAACACAAGCCTGCCCACGACCTTGTCCACCGCGTTGTGCCGGCCGACGTCCTCACGCAACATCAGCAGTCGGCCCCCCTCGTCAAAGAGGCCGGCGGCGTGGAGCCCTCCGGTCAGATCGAAGACCGTCTGCCCACCGCGAAGCCGGTCCGGCAGGGGTGGTAGCAGGTCCGGGTCGATCTTCGGACCGGGCAGGAGCGGGGCATGGTCGAGGGCCAGGGACTCGACCGTGGTCGCGCCGCACACGCCGCAGGCGGAGGTCTGCAGAAAGGATCGGTCGGGCCTTCGGCGGACGTTCCGGACGTGAACGTCGACCTGATTCGACTCGATCAGGTCCGGCTCGAGCGGGAATCCGCGCTCGCTCTCGCCCGCCTCGGCGCTGATCCGGACCCGCTCGACGTCGTCGAAACCGGTGATCACGCGCTCGGCGAAGAGCAGACCCAGGGCCAGCTCCAGGTCGCTGCCCGGGGTGCGCATGACGATGCTCAGGGGTTCGCCGTCGAGGAGCAGCTGCAGAGGCTCCTCGGCCGCGACGAGATCGTCGTCCCCACTCCAACCGCCGTCCTGGTAGCGGCGGATGCGGGTGCCGGGCGAGCTCGGCCGAGCCATACCGCCCATGATTCCACGGGTCACGGCGGAATCCGGTGGATGTCGGCGGGCGGCGGCGGGCTCGGTCGCCTGCCGCCGCCCGTCCCGACCTCAGACGGTGGCCGCCGTCCTCTGCACCAGCTCCACGATCTGGTCGGTGGTCTCGGCGACCGCCACGCCGGCCGCGCGGAAGGCCTCCTCCTTGCTCTTGGCGGTGCCGCTGTTGCCGGAGACGATGGCGCCGGCGTGACCCATGCGCTTGCCCTCGGGTGCCGTCCGCCCGGAGATGAAGCCGACCACCTTGAGCCGGCTGCCCTTGGCCAGGAGCTCGGCGGCCTTCTCCTCGTCGCTGCCGCCGATCTCCCCGATCACGATCAGGTGGGTCGTCTCCGGGTCCTTCTCGAAGAGCTCGATCACATCGACGAACGAGGTGCCGTTGATGGGGTCGCCGCCGATCCCGACGACGGTCGACTGACCCAGGCCGGCGGCGGTGAGGGCCGCCATCGACTCGTAGGTGAGGGTGCCCGAGCGGGAGACGATCCCGACCGGTCCGGGCATCGAGAAGCGCTGCGGGATGATCCCGATCTTGGCCTCGCCGGGGGTGATCAGACCCGGGCAGTTGGGGCCGATCAGACGGGCGCGCGGGTGCTCGCGGAGGAAGGCCTTGACCCGGATCATGTCCTGGATCGGGATCCACTCGCTGACGCAGGCGATCAGCTCGATGCCGGCGGCGGCCGCCTCCATGATCGCGTCGGCGGCGAAGGGGCCGGGCACGAAGATGCCGCTGGCCGTGGCTCCGGTCTCGCGGACCGCGTCGGCGACGGTGTTGAAGACGGGCATGTCCAGGTGTGTGGTGCCGCCCTTGCCGGGGCTGGTCCCGCCGACCACGGTGGTGCCGGCCAGCCGCATCTGCTCGGCGTGGAAGGTGCCCTCCCGGCCGGTGATGCCCTGGACGATGACGCGGGTGTCCTTGGTGAGCAGGATCGACATCGCTACCTCGTCAGCTCCACGATCTTCTGTGCCGCTTCCCAGCCGCTGGCTCCCGGTGGGATGCCGTTCTCGACCAGGATCTTGCGACCCTCCTCCTCGTTGGTGCCGGAGAGCCGGACCACCAGGGGAAGCTTCATGTCCAGGCTGTCCCGCGCCTTGATCAGGCCCTTGGCGACCTCGTCTCCGCGGGTGATACCGCCGAAGACGTTGATCAGCACGCCCTTGACCCTGGGGTTGCTGAGGATGATGCTGAGCGCCCCCTCGACGACCTCGGCCTTGGCGCCGCCGCCGATGTCGCAGAAGTTGGCGGCGTGACCGCCCGCGCGCTGGACCAGGTCCAGGGTGCCCATGCAGAGACCGGCGCCGTTGCCGATGATGCCGACCTCGCCGTCCAGGGAGACGTAGGCGAGGCCGCGCTTCTTGGCCTCCGCCTCGTAGGGGTCCTGCTCCTGGACCGATTCGTAGCGCCCGAGCAGGTCCTTCTGCCGGTAGTCGGCGTTCTCGTCGGTCTCCAGCTTGGCGTCGCCGGCGACGATCCTGCCCTCCGAGGTGATCACCAGCGGGTTGATCTCGGCGGTGAGCGCGTCGTACTTGGGGATCGCCTGGTAGAGCTTCTTGATCACCGGCACCAGCGCCCGCTGGTGGGCGCCGAGCCCGGCCTCGAAGACGAGGCTGGCGAGCTCGAAGTCGAGCGGGCCGCGCCAGGGGTCGGGGTGCAGCCGGGCGATCGCCTCGGGCGACTCCTCCGCCACCTGCTCGATCTCCATCCCGCCCTTGCCCGAGAGCATCAGGATGTTGGAGCGGTTGTCGCGGTCGACGGTGAAGCCGAGGTAGACCTCCTGGCCGATGTCGAGCGCGGTCTCGCAGTAGACCAGGGGAACCGTGTGGCCCTTGATGTCCATGCCGATGATCTGCTCGGCGGCGGCTCGGGCTTCGTCCGGTGTCTGGACCAGCTTGATGCCGCCGGCCTTGCCCCGGCCTCCGACCGGGACCTGCGCCTTGACCGCCACCGGACCGAGCTCCTGGGCGGCCGCGGCGGCCTCCTCGGGGGTCCGGGCGACCTTACCGGCCGGGACCGCGATGCCAAGCGAGGCGAGGACCTCCTTGGCCTGGTATTCCAGGAGTTTCACCGATCCAACGACCTCCAAATGTCTGTCAGGGGTTTTCGATTCGATTGCCATGCCGCGCTTACGGGAGGCGGCGACGACGCTACGGTACCCCCCCGGCCATGCCCGACGCCTCTTGCATCGGCCCCGGCCTCACCGTTCGGCGGGAGATCATGGTCGGGTGCCGCCAACCGTTCGCCGCCCGCCCGCCGCCACCGGCGAGGAGTTGAGGGGATGACGAGGAGGGCCGCGCGCAGGCGCCAGCGCTCCCCGGCCGGGCCCCAGCCTCCGCCGGCCGCCACCCGGGCGCGGTCGCCGAGGCGGCCTTCGCGCGGCCGCCGGCGCCGGCTGGTTCTGCTGTTGGCGGCCGGAGTGGGGATCCTGCTCGCCCTGCTGATCGGCTTCAACGTGTGGATGGGGACCCGGCCTCCGGCGGCCGACGCGGCGGCTGTCCACTCCGACATCGCCGGCGGCCACTCCGGCGCCGAGGTCACCTTCCAGGCCCGGCTGACGGCGGATCCGACCCGGTCCGGCGACCACGAGCGGATGGAGGTGGCGGACCGTCTCGGCGACGACCTCGAGCTCGACTACAACACGGACCTCGGCACCTGGGTGCCGGCGCGCCGGGGCGACTCGATCGAGGTCCACGGCCAGCTGTACATCGACCCCGGCCGTGCCGGCGTCCACTGCCTCCACGGGCAGACCTCGAGCGGCTGCCCGCAGCCGGGCTGGATCCGGTTCGGCGGAACGACCTACTCCTGAGAGCGGGCGGCGGGCGCCGGCGCGGGCGAGGGGGCGATGGGCCGCAGCACCAGGAAGTCGGCGACGCCGAACATGCCCAGCACGACCCGGGCCGGGGGCGTGACCGCCCGCCGCGTCTCGTCCCGGTAGAGGCGGGGTTCGGTCAGCCGCACCAGCCGGCCCCTGGTCTCGATCTCGCAGCCGCCCGCGGCCATCACGTTGCGGACCCAGCCGGCGCTCCGTCCATAGGTGAGTGCGAAGACGTAGCCCTCGGGTCTCGGGAAGACGTTGACCGGTGTCCGGTGGACGACTCCCGAACGCCGGCCGCGATGATGGATGACGCCGAATCCGGGGAGCCGGGTGGCGGCCCGGCCGAGGACGCGATTCGTGAAGCGGCGATTCACGCCTACCATCCATGTGGGCAGCGCCATGGCGATGGCCTCCAGTAAATTCATCTACCGTTGACTTCATCGCCAGCGTAGCTCACTGTGAGCAAAAAGTCAACGATAGTAGAGTTTGGAGGGCAGATGGCAAGGACAGGAAGGCGACCGGGGTCGACCGCCACCCGCGAGGCGATCCTCGAAGCGGCCAGGCGCCGCTTCGCGGAGAGCGGCTTCGATGGAACCTCGATCCGGACCATCGCCGCCGACGCCGGCGTCGATCCGGCCCTGACGCTCCACTTCTTCGGCTCCAAGGACGCCCTCTTCCGGGCGGCGCTGGAGTGGCCCTTCGATCCCGAGGAGCTCAGCCAGCGCATCCTCGGCGCCGGTCCCGACGGCGCCGGCGAGCGGCTGGCCCGAACCTTCCTCGAGCTATGGGAGGACCCTGTCACCCGCGAGCCGCTGCTCGCGCTGCTGCGGTCCTCGACCAGCCATCCCCCATCCGCGGTCCTGCTCGAGCAGTTCGTCCGGTCGCAGCTGCTGCGGCGGGTCGCGGGAACCCTGGGCGGACCCGATCCCGAGCTGCGATGCACGCTGGCCGTGTCCCACATGATGGGCATCGCCCTGCTTCGCCACGTGCTCCGGATCGAGCCCCTGGCCTCGCTGCCGATCGATGATCTGGTGGCGAGGGTGACGCCGACCCTCAAGGCCTACCTGGGCACCGGGGCCGCCTCCTCCTGACCCGGCGCCTCCGGAGCTCGCCGACACGGCGAGACGCGCCCGGAGTCATCATTGGGGCATTCCGTCCGGTCCGCGAAGAGGAGGAGCGCTCATGGAGGTTGGATTCGTCGGCGTCGGCAAGATGGGGCGGCCGATGGTCAAGCGCCTGGTCATGGCCGGGCATCGCGTGCACATGTACAACCGCTCCCGTCCGGTGCTGGAGGAGATGGCCGGACCCAACGCGGTCCCGGCGGAATCCGCAGCCGAGGTCGCCGGCCGATCCGAGCTGGTCATGACCTGTCTCCCCACACCCGAGGCGGTCGAGAGCGTGTACGAGGAGCTGATCGGGGTCGCCCGCGATGGCCAGGTCTTCTCCGACCATTCCACCGTCAGCCTCCAGCTCAACCGGAGCTGCGCCGCCCGGCTCGCCGAGAAGGGCGCCGGCTTCTGCGACGCACCGGTGTCGGGAGGACCGGCCGGGGCGGACTCGGGGACGCTGACGGTCATGGTCGGCGGGGAGCAGAAGGACCTCGACCGCCTGATGCCCGCCTTCGAGGCCTACGGCAAGAACATCCGCCTCTGTGGCCCGGTCGGCGCCGGCCAGGCGGTGAAGCTGGTCAACCAGCTGCTGGTCGGCGTCCACACCGCCGCCATCGCCGAGGCCGCCGTCTTCGGCACCGCGCTGGGCGCCGACCCCCAGATCGTGCTCGAGGTCATCGGCACCTCCTTCGGCGGGTCGACGATGATGTCGCGCAACCTGCCCCGGTTCATCTCCCGCGACTTCGCGGCGGCGACCCCGGTCGACCTGCTGCTCAAGGACCTCGGCCTGATCCTGGAGGAGGCGAGGGGCGCGCACACGCCGCTGCTCCTGGGTGCTCTGGCCGGACAGCGCTTCCTTGAGGCGAGCTCGCGCCACCTGGGCGGGCAGGACATGGCCGCCCTGGTCCAGCTGTCAGAGGACGCGGCCGGCGTGCGCGTCGCCCGCCCGGAGGGATAGGCCGAGATGCCCCGATTCGCCGCCAACCTGAGCATGCTCTGGCAGGATCAGGACCCGTACGCGCGCTTCGGCCTCGCCGCCCGGGCCGGGTTCAGCCGGGTCGAGATGCTCTTCCCCCACCAGCTGGAGACCGCGCGGGTCCGCCAGGCCCTCACCGACCACGGCCTGGAGATGGTCCTCTTCGATCCCGACCCAGGGGCCTGGGACCAGGGCGAGCGGGGCACGCTCGCGATCCCCGGCCGGGAGCAGGAGTGCCGCGACGCCATCGGCCGGGCGATCGAGCTGGCCGGAGCGCTGAACACGCCGCGGATCAACTGCCTGGCCGGGATCCAGCCCGAGGGCGTCGCCACCGAGAGGTGCCTGGACACCGCGGTCGAGAACCTGACCATGGCCGCCCCCGCCATCCAGCGGGCCGGGCTCGAGGTCCTGGTCGAGCCGGTCAACTCGCTGGACACGCCCGGCTACATCATCGACACCATCGAGAAGGCGGCGGCGGTGGTGGAACGGGTCGGCCATCCGGCGGTGCGCCTCCAGCTCGACCAGTACCACGTGGCCCGCGCCGGCGGCGATCCCGTCGCCGCGCTCCACCGCCACCTCGACCGCGTCGCCCACGTCCAGATCGCCGACGTTCCCGGCCGCGGTCAGCCCGGCAGCGGGTCCTGGCCGATCGCCGCCTTCCTCGAGGAGCTGGACGACGCCGGCTATGGGGGTGTGGTCGGCCTCGAATACCGGCCGCAGGGCACGACCGAGGAGAGCCTCGCCTGGCTGCCACCGGAGGCACGTCGATGAGGGTCTTCGCCCCCCGCGAGCTCGCGCCCGGCGAGCGCCGGGTGGCGATCACGCCGGACTCCGCCCGGCGGCTGGGCGCGGCCGGGCTCGAGGTCTCGGTCGAGCGGGGCGCCGGCCTCGCCTCGACCTATGACGACGACGCCTACCGGGAGGCGGGCGCGGCGATCGCGGCCGACGCCGCCGCCGGCAGCAAGGGGGCAGGCATCGTCGCCCGGGTGCGCCCGCCGTCCGAGGAGGAGGCGGCGCAGCTCGGGGAGGGCACCGTTCTGGTCGGGCTGCTGCAGCCGGCCGACCACCGAGGGGTGATGGAGGCGCTGCGCGCCCGCAACGTCACCGTCTTCCCGCTCGAGCTCCTGCCCCGGATCTCACGCGCCCAGAGCATGGACGCGCTCTCCTCACAGGCGTCACTGGCCGGCTACAAGGCCGTGCTGCTCGGTGCCAACCGCCTGGGCAAGTACTTCCCGATGCTGATGTCCGCCGCCGGGACCATCGCCCCCGCCCGCGTCCTGGTGCTCGGCGCGGGCGTCGCCGGGCTGCAGGCGATCGCCACGGCGCGCCGCCTGGGGGCGGTGGTCGAGGCCTACGACGTGCGCCCCGCGGTCAAGGAGGAGGTGCACAGCCTCGGTGCCACCTTCCTCGAGCTGGAGCTCGAGGCCCGGGAGGGGAGCGGTGGCTACGCCGGTGCCCAGTCCGAGGAGTTCCTGACCAAGCAGCGCGAGCTGCTCGGCGCCCGCGTCGCCGCCGCCGACGTGGTCGTCACCACCGCCGCCATCCCCGGCCGGCGCTCGCCGGTCCTGGTCACCGGGGACATGGTGGAGGGCATGCGCCGCGGCTCGGTGCTGGTCGACCTGGCCAGCGAGGGCGGCGGCAACTGCGAGCTGACCAGGCCCGGCGAGGTCTTCGAGACCGAGGGCGGGGTCGCCATCGACGGCACCACCAACCTGCCCTCGCTGGTGCCGGTGCACGCCAGCCAGCTCTACGCGCGCAACGTGGCCACCTTCATCCAGTCCCTGGTCAAGGACGGGGAGCTGACCCTGGACTTCGAGGACCAGGTCACGCGGGACACCTGCCTCGCCCACCAGGGCGAATGGGTCAGCGAGCGGGGCAGGCAGCTGATGGGAGAAGCGTCGTCATGAACGGTCCCCTGCTCCTCACCCTGTTCATCTACTTCGTGCTGGCGATCTTCATCGGCTTCGAGGTCATCTCCAAGGTGCCGACGATCCTGCACACCCCGCTCATGTCCGGGTCCAACGCCATCCACGGCATCATCCTGGTCGGCGCCCTGAGCATCGCCGCCACGGCCCACAGCGTGCCCACCATCGTGCTCGGATTCGTGGCCGTGCTCCTGGCCACCATCAACGTGGTCGGCGGGTTCGTCGTCACCGACCGGATGCTGGAGATGTTCAAGGGCCGCCAGCGCGGAGGGCCGCCGGCGCGATGATCATCGCCACCGAGTTCGTGTATCTCCTCGCCGCCGTCCTCTTCATCCTCGGGCTGAGGTTCCTGAGCTCGCCGCGGGGGGCGAGGCGCGGCAACTGGGTCGCCGCCGTCGGCATGGGCATCGCCCTGATCTGGACCCTGGTCCTGCTCTGGCCGCACTTCACCGGCGCCGGGATCGCGATCTGCGTCGCCGGCGTCGCCATCGGCGCCGTGGTCGGCGTCCTCGCCGCCCGGCGGGTGCAGATGACGGCGATCCCGCAGATGGTCGCCGCCTTCAACGGCGTCGGCGGCGGCGCCGCCGCGCTGGTCGCCGTGGTCGAGCTGCTCCGCCTGTCGGGCGGCCACCCGAGCCTCAGCGAGGGCTTCCCCAGCGTCTTCGCGATCGTCATCGGCGGGATCAGCTTCGCCGGTTCGGCGATCGCCTTCGCCAAGCTCCAGGAGCTGATGTCGGGCCGGCCCGTGACCTATCCCGCCCAGCAGCCGGTCAACGCCCTGCTGGCGCTGGCGATCGTCGCCCTGGCCGTGCTCGTGCTGGTCGTGACCGGCTCGCCCTGGGCCTTCATCCCGATGCTGGTCCTCGCCCTCGTCTTCGGCGTCGCCTTCGTCCTTCCCATCGGCGGCGCCGATATGCCGGTCGTGATCTCGATGCTCAACGCCTGCACCGGGCTCGCCGTCGCCGCCTCCGGCTTCGTCCTCGACAACTTCGCCCTGATCGTGGCCGGGACCCTGGTCGGGAGCTCGGGCACGATCCTCACCAAGCTGATGTCGGACGCGATGGGGCGCTCCCTGACCAACGTCCTCTTCGGCGCCTTCGGCCAGGTCCAGCAGGGAGTCGGCCCGGCGGGCGCGGAGGGGAAGCCGGTGCGCGCCGGGAACGCCGAGGACATCGCGACCATGCTCGCCTACTCCCAGAGCGTGATCATCGTTCCCGGCTACGGCCTCGCCGTCGCCCAGGCGCAGCACGTGATCAAGGAGCTGGCCGACCAGCTCGAGGCGCGAGGCGTCGAGGTCTCCTACGCCATCCACCCGGTGGCGGGGCGGATGCCGGGCCACATGAACGTCCTCCTCGCCGAGGCCAACGTGCCCTACGAGCAGTTGAAGGAGATGGACGAGATTAACGACGACTTCAAGCACACCGACGTCTCCCTCGTCGTCGGCGCCAATGACGTCGTCAATCCGGCCGCTCACAACACGCCCGGCAGCCCGATCTACGGCATGCCCGTCCTCGACGTGGAGGACTCCAAGCAGATCGTCTTCCTGAAGCGCTCGATGCGCCCCGGGTTCGCCGGCATCGACAACGAGCTGCTCTACGACCCGAAGACGGTCATGCTCTTCGGCGACGCCAAGGATTCCCTGAGCAAGCTGGTCGCGGCGGTCAAGACCGCCTGACCGCGAGGCCGGAGCGGCCCGCCGGCGCGGGCCTCTCCCTCGGGAGCCGCTGTCCGCCCGGAGGAATCTTGTTTTGGCCATTGACGGGGGTGGTCAGACCAGGGGTATTCTCCGGATCGTGGTGGGGAATACGAGGGTGAGGCCGCTGGAGGCGGGCCGGACAGTCTGGGCCGGACCGGACGGCAGTTCGCACGACCACGGGGCGCAGACGGCCCTCCAGGGCTACGTGCAGATGGTCCTCCGTACGCTGATGCGGCATCGCGTCGTCGCCGCCGCGATCGTGGTCCTGGCGGCGGTGCCGCTGCTCTGGTTCCCGGAGACGAGATGGGCGACGCTGGCGACCCTCTGGGGCTTCGCTGCGGTGACCATCGCCGTCTCCTACCTGGTCGAGCAGCGGGTCCGGTCATCCTGGGCGCGGAGCGGGGGAAGGGGCATGTCCCCGCTCCTGGAGACGACCTCGATCCAGGTTCGCGCCATCCTCTCGCGGTGTCCCGTCCCCAGGGATCTGGTCCGCCGGATGGCCGACGACGACTACCAGCAGCGGATGGACGCGGTCGAGGCGGCGCGGGGCTTCATCGACGACACCGAGGGCGAGCTGGCCGGTCCCTACTGGGAGAAGCTGGTCTGGCGCGACGGTCTGGTCCTGGCGATCCAGAACTCGGCGGCCGAGCTCAGCGCCGTCCGGGCCGGCAACGCGTCGGTCCTGCGGACGCTGCCGGATCTCCAGGACTCGATGGTGCGGCTGGCCGAGGCCGTCCACTTCGCCTCCTACTTCCTGACCAGCCACCGGCTGCCGATCGAGGCCAGGGCCAGGGCCCTGATCGCGCTCTCGCGAGCCTCCCTCGACGTCTGTCACTACTGCTACGAGGCGGGCGCGGCGGCGGGACAGCGCGCCGCCTGACCGGCCGCCGGTGGCCGACCGTCACCGGTGGCGCGGTCCCAGCGCGGTCAGGGACCCCGGTCCCCGGCCGGCACAGTTTTGCCCACGCATGGCCGGCCCGGCGGTGCGGACACCGAGTCCCCGCCGGGATACGATCGATGACGCAATGGTGACCGCGCCGTCCTTCGCGGCCGGCCGGGGATCTCCGGGTCCGGACCTCCCACGCCGCGGTCGAGCCCGATGACCGCCCTCCTCCACGACTCGCACGCCATCAACATCGCCACCGTGCTGCTGGTCACGATGGCCGGCCTCTACGGCTACCAGGGCCTGCTCGGCAGCCCCGGCGGCGTGCTGCGCCAGCTGCTCGTCGGGATCCCGCTCGGGATCGTCTTCGGGCTGGGCAACTACCTCTTCGACGTCGGCACCGGCCACCTGCTCTCGAGAACGCTCGAGACCCTCATCCACTCGGCGGTGCCGGTGACGGCGATCACGATCGAGGTCATCTCCTTCTTCGGCGGCGTCGCCTTCCCCATGATCGCGCCCAACGTCTTCCGCATCGAGACCGATCGCAAGAGCCTCTCGACACCGGCCATCGTCGCCTGGTTCCTCGTCAACACCGCGTCGGCCACGATGTGGAACTCGATCGGGATCGAGGCCCTGTTCCAGTTGCTCCGGGGCTGGGTCCACGTCGATCCTCCCCTCGCCGCCGTGATCGCCGCCGCCGCCGTCCTCGGCGCCCTCGGCTTCGCCGGCGTCACCCAGACCAATCTGGTCCGCCCCACGCAGGAGGGTTCGAATCCGCCGGCCCTGTCGTCACGAAGCTGCCTGGTGATCGCGCTCTCGATGGTCGCCCTGGTCCCGCAGCTGGTCCTGATGCTCTACTTCGTGCTCCACTTCGGCTGGGTCTCGGTGATCTATTTCCTTGCCATCTGCGTCGCCGCGGTGGTGGTGGTGCTGGTCCAGTACGTCGCCGACCGTCTCAGGAAGGGTCACCTGCAGGTCGTGTCCCTGGTTGTCTTCCTGATCGCCGCGGCGCTGCAGGTCTATCAGGCGGCCGGCCTCTGACGGCGCCGCCAGCCTTGCTCCGGCCCGGCGAGGCAGGTGCGGCGCCGCGAGTGCCGTGGGCCTGGTGCAGACCACCGCCGTCCTCGGCAGCGAGCTGCCGCCCGGCCCGGACACGCAGGCAGAGCTCGACGTCGTCATGTCCGACCACATGCTGCTCGGGCAGGGCGTCGAGGTCGACGAGGAGGTGCTGAGGCGCCGGCAGAACGCCCTCCTCGACGATCCCCCGCTGGCCGGGCGCGTCGGCGAGGGGCGGCGGAGAGGGCTGCGCAGTTCGACTCGCCGGTCGTGGTGCGCCGCTACGAGGAGGTCTGGGACGGGCTCAAGGACCGGGCCAGGCCTCGCCCGAGCCGGCGCGGCCGCCCAGCCGCATCCCCTCGCCGAGGTCTTCGGCCACTACGCCACCCGGACCCTCTCCCCCGACGACGTGGTCGAGTTGGGGCGCGGGCTGAACGGCGCGGCGGCGGTGCGTGAGCTGGCGCCGACCGACCGGGAGCTGCTCGCGCTGCTCTGGCTGATGAAGGCCGGCAGCGTCGGCATCGCCGGCGCCGCTGATCAGGGGTGTCGGGCGGGCTCGGCGTCCCCTCGCAGCAGCGGGTCGTCGAGGGCAGTCGCCGCCAGCCGGGAAAGGAGGGCGAAGAGGTCGGTCCTCTCGGTCTCGGTCAGCGGGTTGAGCATCTCCCGCTCGCCGTCGGCCACCGTCTCCAGGCCCTCGGCGAGGAGGTCGAGGCCGGGCCGATCGAGCTGAAGCACGTAGCGCCGGCGGTTGGCCTCGTCGCGCTCGCGTCCGACCAGGCCCCGATCGACCAGCTGGGCGACGACCGAGGCCAGGTTGCTGGAGTCGATGCCGAGCGCCGAGCCGAGGTCCTGCTGCGAACAGGGCCCGATCGCGTGGAGAACCTTCAGGACGGCGAAGGACTGGGCGGTGAGCCCCAGTGGGCGCAGCGCCTGCCGGTACCGGGCGGTCGCCTCCTGACCGAGCCGGGAGAGCAGGAAGCTGCTGGTGATGTGCCGCGCCGGACGGGCCATTGCGGTACGATACCACTGCGGTAAATTACCACGGTACTTAACCTTAATGGCAGAGGAGCCTCGATCAATGCCCGACACCGACGAGACCGTCCTGACCGGCGACCAGCTGGCCCTGCTCCGGGAACCGCTGCTGGCCTTCGTCACCACGCTGATGGCCGACGGCGCCCCCCACACCACGCTGATCTGGGCCGACGAGGAGAGCGGCCAGGCGCGCTTCAACACCTTCGTCGGCAGCCTGAAGGAGCGGCACCTCCGCCACGATCCCCGCCTCTCCCTGGCCATCCACGACCCGGCGAGCCCCTGGCGGGGCGTGATCATCCGGGGGCGCGCGGAGATGAGCGAGGAGGGCGCGATGGAGCATGCCCACCTGCTCGCCCACAAGTACACCGGACAGGACTATCCGAGCTCCCTCCAGGGCGTCCAGCGCGTCACCGTCCGCATCCACGCGGACCGGATCAGCCCGATCGTCCACGGCAGCCAGGTGGAGCGCTGGACCGAGCGCTGACACCGGCTCAGGCGCCGGGCGTCCCGCCGTGCGCGAGCAGGATCAGCCAGAGGTACTTCAGCAGCTGCTGAAGCTCGGCCGCCGAACCCCACTCCCGCCACCGCTCAGGCTCGCGTATGGCCGAGGCGGAGGCGCGGCCGATGGCCGCGGCGTCGAGGTGGACGCCCTCCACCGAGCATCTCTCCATGACCACCCGGCCGAGGCGGGCCGCCCGGCCTCCACCGCAGAACGCCTGCCAGAGCGCCAGCTCGCCGCCCGCACCGGCCGGCGCCTCGGTGGGGATCCCCGACAGCGCGAGCACGGAGCCGGAATGCCACTCGACCGCGATGCCGCGCCGGGCCGCGTCGCGGGACAGGATCCGCGCGGTCGGCGTGTCGCGGAAGGAGGGGTCGAGCACGATCGCCTCGACATCCGCTGACAGGCGGATCACGGCGTGGATCTGGGCCTCGATGTAGTCGTCGAGCACCCGGCCCGGCCCCGCCGGACGCTGGTCGAGGAGGAACCCGACCAGCCGGAAGACGTCGACGCCGGCCCGGCCAAGAGCCGAACCGGTGCGCATGGTGCTCTCGAGCAGCCCGGCGAGGACCGGTTCCATGGCCCCGGCGACGCCCACGTCCTCCGGCTCCAGCACGCTGTCGCCGAACGAGAAGGTGCAGCGCTCGAGGAGGTGAGGGCGGAGGCGCAGGTGGCACCAACCGAACCGGGCGCAGGCGCCGTCCAGGTGGTTCATGAGGTTGAGCCCGCCATACCGCGGTCGCTCGGCCGGCACCACCGCGGGCTCCTGGTAGGCGCCTCCGAAGAGCCTCCCCACCC
>DATAXV010000105.1:0-22406 GCA_036272915.1 Candidatus Dormiibacterota bacterium | reverse complement strand
GGCCGGATTCTCTACATCCTGCGGCGGAACTCACGAACGCCGGCTCAATAGGCGGACGCGAGCAGTGGGATCTCCATCTCCTCGGGGCTGAGACCGCCATGGTGCCCCGGGATCTTTCGGAACCTCCCGCCCTCGTTCCACCAGACCAGATCCAGCCGACGGGGAAGGACCGCCAGGTCCGCCATCCCTGACCGGAACCGGGCGCTCGCCTCCCCACGGAAGTAACCCTCAGAGATCAGGTCGCGGGTTGGCCTGACCTCGGCGACGCCTGCGAGCCGGTCGGCGAGGAGCGCTACGGCCGCCTCCAGGTGCGCGTCCTCGACGTGAAGGAACAGGTCCCTGCCCGATCCCGCCGGGGCGAGACGCCATCCGTCCCGAGACCGCCGCATCCAGTCACCGAGCTCCGGCGCCGCCTCCTCCAGACGCACCAGCCGGTCGATTCTGCTCTCGACCAACCCATGGTCCGCGGTGACGAGCAGGAGGGTGCTCGCTGCCTTCCCGGCGAGCTGACCGTGAAGAGCTTCGAGAGCGGACATCACCTCGTCGGCAGCCGTCACGAACTGAGGCGATCCGATGCCATGGCGATGCGCAGCGGAATCGAGCTCGCCCGCGTAGAGGAAGAAGAAACCCCGCCCCCGCTCGGCGAGGACCGCTTCGGCCAGCTGCCGCGCACCGTCAGCCGGGCCGTCCGTCGGAATGGCCTCCACGTCGGAACCGGCCACGTGCATGTACGGGGAGGGCGTGAAGACCCGGCTCTGGAAGAGCCTTGAGGAGACACCCAGCTCGGCAAGCGCCGTGTAGTGACGGCCGCGTGGGAGCACGGCCTCCGGCTGGATCCCCCCGGCGAGCAGGTTGCCCGCTTCCTCATCGTCGCCGGCGTAGGAGAAGCGCAGTGGGCAGATGATGCGGTCGACCGTGGGGTCATAGGACAGCCACTCGTAGAGCCCATGCTCGGCGACGGGCATGTCCGAGTGCAGGGTGGTCACATGGGCCGTGGTGGTGGAGGGAAACTGCGCCTCGAGCTTGGTGACATACCCCTCCGTCACGAGCCGATGCAGGAACGGATACCGGCCCTCGAACTGCTCCAGGAACCGCCAGCCGAATCCGTCGACGAGGCAGAGCACGACCCGGTCGAACTCACCGGCCAGGGGCCCGATCAGCTGCGTCACCAGCCCCGATGCCACGCGGCGGTCGCCGAAAGCCTGGCGGACCATGGATGGGATCGTGGCGAAGCTGTACACACCCTCGTACGGCCTCACGTAGTCGGGCCCGTCGCGAAGGCCGTCGATCGCCCTCAGGGATCGCTCGTTGATCACGTGTATCCGGCCATGTCGCCAGCCGAGCGGGAGGCGTCAGGCGTCCGGGGTCTGGATACACGCGGAGGTCCTGACGGGGGCAGGCCAGCGGCTGATTGATGCGCAACGGCGGTCTTCACCGCATGGAGTGTCCCACCGGTCTCGACAGCGGATCAATCGAAATCGGCCGGCCACTCCGGATCGGCGTGGATCTCCGCGAGCCGCGCCAGCTGCGAGGCGGTCACCCGCTCCGCGGACAGCGGAGGCAGCCTGTCCAGAGGGAAGAAGTCGACGGCGTCGGTCTCATTCTCCAGCCGCGGTCCCCGACCCTCGATCTCGCAGTCGACGAAGACCTTGTAGACGTGACTGATCATCGGCGGATGATCGTGCCGGCGCCTGTCGTAGAGCGCCAGCAGACGCTCTGGCCTGACGCGGTAGCCGGACTCCTCGGCGGTCTCCCGCGCCGCCGCCTCGGACGGCGACTCCCCGACCTCGATCCAGCCGCCGGGCAGCGTCCACAGGCCGTCGGAGCGCTCGCGGACGAGGAGCAGCCGGTCGCTGTCGATGACGAAGGCGCGGACGTCCAGCTTGGGCGTGGCGTACCCGCGCTCGGCGGCGAGCTGCGTGGTCACGGCGTCGAGGGGCACGCCCTCGAGCCGGCTGAGCATCTCGCCGGCGATGTCACGCACCGCCCGATAGCGCTCGATGTCGTACTCGTCCTGAGCGAAGGTGAGGCCGTTCTGGGCGATGAACTGAAGGCGCCGGGCCCAGGGCAGCCACTCCGGTTCGACCTCCCCGCTCGCCATCGCCCGGTGAAGCTACCATGCCTGGGTCCCGTCCAGCCCGGTGCGCCCGCGCCGAGCCCCGAGGAGGAGTGCCATCGTGCAGGAAGAGCGGATCGGAAGCTGGCTGGAGGAGCTGGCCTCGGCCGCCCCGGCACCGGGCGGCGGCGCGGTCGCGGCGATGGCGTCGGCGATGGCCGCGGGCCTGGTCGAGATGGTGGCGAACCTCACCGTGGGCCGGCCCCGATACGCCGAGTCGGAGCCACTGATGCGGCGCGCCCTGGAGCGGGCAGGAGAGCTCCGGCTGGAGTCTCTGCGCCTGGCCGCCGAGGACGCCGAGGCCTTCGCCGCCGTGGCCGACGCCTACCGGCTGCCACGCACCACCGACGAGGAGAAGGTGGAGCGTAGTGGGCGCATCCAGGAAGCGCTGGTAGGAGCCGCCTCCGTCCCGGCTCGAACGGCGGCGGCGGCCGCGCGGATCGTCGACCTCGCCGAGGAGATCCTGCCCGGCGCCAACGTCAACGTGATCTCGGACGTCGCCGCCGCGGCCTCGTCGGCAAGGGCCGCCCTCGAGTGCGCGCTGGTCAATGTCGAGGTGAACCGCGGCGCGATCACCGACGAGGGCCTGCGCTCGGAATTGGGTCGGGCCGTCGATGGCATAGAGAAGGACGTACGCCGGGCCGACACGCTGGTCGCCGCGGTCCGCTCGCGGTTGGTGTCATGAGCCTCATCGACGGCAGAGCCATCGCCGCCGGGCTTCGTCGGGGCGTCGAGGCCGAGGCCCGGGCGCTGGCCGAGGCGGGCATGAGGCCCACCCTCGCCATCGTCGTCCCCACCGGCGACGCCGCCACCGCCGCCTACGTGCGCTCCCTCACCCGCGCGGCCGCCGCGATCGGGATCGAGACGCGCGTCGCCGACCTGGAGGCGCCCACTGGGGAGGAGGTCGGCGAGACCCTGGAGGCCCTCTCGGCCAACCCGGTGGTGCACGGCGTCATCTGCCAGACGCCACTTCCGGCGGGCGTCGGACTGCACGACGTGGGTGCCCGGATCGCCCCGTGGAAGGACGTGGACGGCGCCAACCCGGTCAGCCTCGGCCGCCTCGCCGCCGGGCTCGACGCCTTCGCCCCGGCGACGGCGGAGGCGGTGCTCGCGATCCTGCGCGAGCAGGACGTGCCTCTCTCCGGCGCGGACGCGGTGGTCGTGGGCAGGAGCACCGTGGTCGGCCGGCCCCTCTCGCTGCTCCTCCTCGCCGAGAACGCGACCGTGACCGTGTGCCACACGCGGACCCTGAACCTGGCCGAGAAGACGCGGAGGGCCGGCGTGCTGGTCGCCGCCGCCGGCAGGCCCGGGCTGATCGGTGCCGAGCACGTGCGGCCCGGTGCCGTCGTCATCGACGTGGGCACCAACCCCACCGACGATGGGCTGGTCGGCGACGTCGACGCGGAGGCCGTGGAGCCGATCGCCGGCGCCCTGACCCCGGTGCCGGGCGGCGTCGGCCCGGTGACCACCGCGGTGCTGCTCGGCCATGTCGTCGCCGCCGCGCGTCGGGCTCTATAGCCTGTAGGCGATGTGGATCGTGAGACTCTCGTTCGACGGCGACCCCGCCCGCCTGGCGCTCCGACCGGCGCACCGTGAGCGGCTCACCGCCCTGCACGCCGAGGGCCGGGTCCGGATGGCCGGTCCCTACGCCGACGGCACCGGAGCGGTGATCGTCTTCGACACCCCGGACCGGGCCACGCTCGATGCGCTGATCGCGGAGGATCCCTATTACGCGGCGCCCGGTGTCACCGCCGACATCCGGGAGTGGACAACGATCATTCCCTGACCGCCGGCCGGACCGGCGTCACTCGGCGACGGCGACCGGATCCGATTCCTCTGCGCGCTGCAGCTCGGCGGCGCGCCGGGCGATGCGGGCGAACTCGCGCTGATCGCCGATGGGCAGCGAGCTCAGGCCCGGTGGCGGGGTGCGCCGCATACGGCGCCAGCGCTGGAAGGCCTCCTCGCCGCTGGCGGTCATGCGCACCAGCTTCACGCGCCGGTCGCTGTCGGACGGCTGCCGCTCGACCAGGCCCCGCTCCTCCAGATGGTCGACCAGGCCGGTGATCCAGGAGGGGTCGACGCCGAGATGGGTGACCAGCTGCCGCATCGGCACCGGACCGAGCTCGCCGATCTCGTCGAGCATGTGCATCTGCATCGGTGAGAGCCCGCTGTCCTTGACCGCCTGCTTGAAGCGCTCCTGCATGACGCGCAGCAGTTCACCCATCGCCTTCCAGGCTTCCTCTGCCGGGGTCGGGACTCGGGCCTCCTCGCTACCCATGTCGGCGTAAGTGTAGCATGCCGTGGCCAGATCACAATTATTGACAAAGGCCAAACATTGCGCATACCCTATGGATCGATGAACTATCGACGATCTCCGGCCATGGGCGTCCGCGCGCCGGTGAAGGCCGCCGGGGATCCCTCCAGCCGCCGACATGAGGACCGAGGACGATGCTGATCCAGCTCATCCGCACCTACATCCGGCCCTACCGGATCCAGGTGGCGATCGTGGCGGTGCTGACCCTGATCCAGTCGCTTGCCAATCTCTACCTGCCCAACATCAACGCCGACATCATCAACAACGGTGTGGTCAAGGGCAACGTCCACTACATCTGGACCGAGGGCGGGTTGATGCTCGGCATCACGGTGGTGCTCGGGATCGTCGCCATCATCGCCGTCTACTGGGCGTCGATGACCGCCATGGGCGTCGGCCGCGACCTCCGCTCAGATGTCTTCAAGCGTGTGCAGGAGTTCTCGGCCCGCGAGGTCAACCACTTCGGGACCCCCTCCCTGATCACCCGCAACACCAACGACGTCCAGCAGATCCAGCTGTTCATGCAGATCGCGCTGACGATCCTGGCCAGCGCCCCGATCATGTGCGTGGGCGGGATCATCCTGGCCCTCCGCGAGGACGTCTCCCTCTCCGCCCTCCTGCTCGTCGTCATCCCGTTGATGGCGGCGGTGATCGCGCTGATGCTGGTCAGGGCGGTCCCGCTCTTCCGGTCCATGCAGGGCAAGATCGACCGGATCAACCAGGTCATGCGCGAGCAGATCACGGGCGTGCGGGTGATCCGGGCCTTCGTCCGGGTCGGCTCGGAGCGGGATCGATTCGAGACCGCCAACCTCGACCTCACCAACACCGCACTCCGGGTCAACCGCATCTTCGTCATCGCCTTCCCGACGCTGCTGGCGGTGATGAACCTGTCCAGCGTCGCGATCCTCTGGTTCGGCGGCCACCTCGTCGCCAGCGGCCAGATGCCGATCGGCAACCTCACCGCCTACCTGAGCTACATCGTCCTGATCCTGGGCTCGGTGATGATGGCGATCATGATGGTCATCCTCGTCCCCCGCGCCGAGGCCAGCGCCGCGCGCATCGACGAGGTGGTGAAGACGGTGCCCTCGATATCGGATCCGGCGGAGGCGGTCGAGCCGCTGCACCGGACCGGCATCGTCGAGTTCCACGACGTCTCCTTCGGCTATCCGGGCGGCGAGAAGCCCGTCCTGAGCGACCTCACCTTCGACCTCCGGCCGGGCCGCACCGCCGCGATCATCGGCGGCACCGGCTCCGGCAAGACGACGCTGGTCAACCTGATCCCCCGCTTCCTCGACACCACCTCGGGCAGCATCCGCGTCGACGGGGTCGACGTCCGGGACCAGACGATGGAGCGCCTCTGGGATCAGATCGGCCTGGTCCCCCAGCGCGCCTACCTCTTCCGGGGAACGGTGGCCGACAACCTCCGCCTCGGCCGCGACGACGCGACCGATGCCGAGCTCTGGCACGCGCTCGAGGTGGCCCAGGCGAGGGACTTCGTCGCCACCATGCCGGGCCAGCTCGACGCCCCGATCGACCAGGGCGGCACCAACGTATCCGGCGGTCAGCGCCAGCGCCTGGCCATCGCCAGAGCGCTGGTCAAGCGTCCCGCCGTCTACCTCTTCGACGACTGCTTCTCGGCGCTCGACGCGGCGACCGACGCCCGTCTCCGGAGCGCCCTGCGCGCCGACACCACGCATTCGACGGTGGTGATCGTCGCCCAGCGCGTGAGCACGATCCAGCACGCCGACCAGATCATCGTCCTCGACGAGGGCCGGATCGTGGGCCTCGGCAACCACGGCGAGCTTCTCAAGAGCTGTGAGGAGTACCGGGAGATCGTCGCCTCTCAGCTCGGCGAGGAGGCCGCGGCATGAGCTCTCGACCACCGGCCCGGCGCGGCGCGGGCTTCGGCCCCGGCATGGGCCTGGGCATGCCCGCCGAGAAGTCCAAGAACGCGGGCAGGACCCTTCGGCTGCTGATCAAGCGGCTCCGCCCGGAGTGGATCCGGATCGCCGCCGTCGCTGTGCTCGCCTCAACGAGCGTGGCCCTGACCGTCATCGGCCCCAGGATCCTGGGCAACGCCACCAACATCATCTTCAACGGCATCGTCGGCCAGCGCTTCCCGGCGGGGGCCACCAAGGCCCAGGTCATCGCGGGCCTCCGCGCCCACGGCGAGGGCCAGCTGGCGCAGCTGCTGTCGGGGATGGACATCACCCCCGGCAGGGGCGTCGACTTCAACGATCTGGGGAAGTTGCTGGCCCTGGCCGCGGGCGTCTACCTGGTCGGCGCGGTGTTCAACTGGGTCCAGGGGTACGTCATGGCCGGGGTCGCCCAGCGCACCGTCTACCGGATGCGCCAGGACGTGGAGGCGAAGATGGCCCGGCTGCCGCTCCGCTACTTCGACAGCCACTCCCACGGCGACATCCTCAGCCGCGTCACCAACGACATCGACAACATCACCACGACCCTCCAGCAGAGCCTGAGCCAGCTCCTCACCTCGATCCTCACCGTGATCGGGGTGCTGGGAATGATGTTCTGGATCAGCCCGCTTCTGGCCGCCGTCTCCCTGGTCACGGTTCCGCTCTCGATCCTGGTCACGCTGCTCATCGCGCGGCGGTCGCAGAAGCACTTCACCACCCAGTGGGCGCGCACCGGCTCGCTGAACGGCCACGTCGAGGAGATGCACACCGGGCACGCCCTGGTGCAGGTCTTCGGGCGGCGGCCGAAGGCGATCGCCGAGTTCGATGAGCAGAACCAGGAGCTGTATCAGGCCAGCTTCCGGGCCCAGTTCCTCTCCGGCATCATCCAGCCGGCGATGATGTTCCTCGCCAACCTGAACTACGTCGCCATCGCCGTCTTCGGCGGCTTCCGGGTGGCGACCGGGACCATGACCCTCGGGGACGTCCAGGCCTTCATCCAGTACTCTCGCCAGTTCACGATGCCGATCACCCAGATCGCCAGCCAGATGAACCTGCTTCAGTCGGGCCTGGCCTCGGCCGAGCGCGTCTTCGAGTTCCTGGACGGCGAGGAGGAGAGTCCCGATCGGGTTCGGGCGGAGCTGCCGTCGGTAACCGGCCACGTCACCCTGGAGAACGTCTCGTTCCGCTACGAGCCGGACAAGCCCCTGATCACCGACTTCAGCCTCGACGTCCAACCCGGGGAGACGGTCGCCATCGTCGGGCCGACCGGCGCCGGCAAGACCACCATCGTCAACCTGCTCATGCGTTTCTACGAGATCGACTCGGGGCGCATCAGCCTGGACGGAGTCGACTCCCGCGACCTTCCCCGCGACGTCGTCCGCCGCTCCTTCGGCATGGTCCTCCAGGACACCTGGCTCTTCGCCGGGACCATCCGCGACAACATCGCCTACGGCCGGAACGGGGCGACCATGGAGGAGATCGTGGCCGCCGCCGAGGCCGCCCACGTCGATCCCTTCGTGCGGACGCTGCCCGACGGGTACGACACCAAGCTCGACGACGAGGCCTCGAACATCTCCTCGGGGCAGCGGCAGCTGATGACGATCGCCCGAGCGTTCCTCGCCGACCCCAGCATCCTGATCCTGGACGAGGCGACCAGCAACGTCGACACCAGGACCGAGGTCCTGATCCAGGAGGCGATGGCCAGGCTCCGGCACGGCCGCACCAGCTTCGTGATCGCCCACCGGCTGTCCACGATCAGGAATGCCGACACCATCGTGGTCATGGACCACGGGCAGATCGTCGAGCAGGGCTCGCACGAGGAACTGCTCGAGCGGCACGGCTTCTACCACGACCTCTACAACGCGCAGTTCACGGAGGCCGTGGGCGAAACAACCTGATCGAGCCCCGTAGTCGGGGGTCGCCTCGCACTCGTACGCTGGGGTGACGATCACGACCCCTCGACGCAACTCCTTCCCGGACCACCGCTGATGACGCAGCCGGTGGCGGCTCCGACCTCCCGGCCCTGGACTCCCGCCCTCGTCGCCCTGATGGCGGGGCTGATGGTCTCGCTCTTCGTGGCCGCGATGGACTCGACCGTGGTCAGCACGGCGCTGCCCACCATCGCCCGGGACCTGGGTGGCTTCTCTCTCTACCCCTGGGTTTTCACCGGCTTTCTGCTGACCAGCACCACGACCGTCCCCCTGGGCGGGCGGCTGGCCGACATGATCGGCCGGAAGCGCGTCCTGCTGGCCGGGCTGGCCGTCTTCGTCGGTGCCTCCGTGCTCTGCGGGCTGGCGCCGTCGATGCCCTTCCTGATCGTGTTCAGGGCGGTCCAGGGCATCGGTGCCGGCTGCCTGCAGCCGGTCGTCTTCACCATCGTCGGCGACACCTTCCCGACCGCGCAGCGGGCGCGGTTGCAGGGGTTCTTCAGCGCGGTCTGGGCGGTCGCCGCCGTGATCGGCCCCGTCCTCGGCGCGGTCTTCGTGTCCACCGTCGGCTGGCGCTGGGTCTTCGACATCAACCTTCCCATCGGCATCGTCGCCGCGATCCTGATCTGGTTCTATCGGGAGGAGCGGCCGGCACGGGCCGGCCGCGGCCTGGACCTGGGCGGGGCCGCCCTGCTCACGGCCGGCGTCGCCGCCCTGCTCTGGGGCCTGGGCTCGGGCTCGGCCGGTGCGCAGCCGAACTGGCCGCTGGTCGGCGCCGGCGCGATCCTGATCGTCCTCTTCGTCCTGGTCGAGGCCCGGGTGGCCAGCCCGACGGTGCCGCTGGACCTGCTCCGCCATCCCGTGGTGGGCCCGGCGATGGTCGCCACGATCCTCGCCGGGACGGTGATGTTCGGGCTCTCCGCCTACGTTCCGCTGTTCGTCCAGGACGGTCTGGGGAGGACCGCCTACCTCGCCGGCGCGGCGCTCGCCCCGATGTCGGTGGGCTGGCCCGTCGGCTCGATCGTGGCCGGCCGCCTGCTGATCCGGATCGGCCACCGGCCACTGCTGGTGGCCGGCGCGACGGCCGCGGCGGCGGGCAGCCTGCTCCTGGCCGCCGGCCCCTCGACAGTGGCCACGGTCGCCTCCGCCTGCGCGGTCGTCGGCCTCGGCCTGGGCCTGATCTCGACGCCGGTCCTGATCGTTGTCCAGAGCACGGTGGAGTGGGGCCGGCGAGGTGCGGCGACAGCCCTCAACCAGTTCAGCCGGACCATCGGTGGCGCCATCAGCGTCTCGCTGCTCGGCCTCCTCCTGGAGCACGGCAGCCCGAGCTCCAAGGAGGCACTTCGAACGCTGGCCTCGCAGGGCATCCACCACATCTTCTGGGTGGTCTTCGCGGTCGCGGTGGCGACCCTCCTCACCGCCCTCCTCATCTTCATGGGCCGGCGGGCACCGGCTCAACGGGAGCCCGGCCCCCACCAGGGGGCGGCACCGGTCGCCGTGACGCCGGTCGCGGTGACATCCGTCACCGCTCCGCAGGCCGGGCCTGTGATCGCCATCTCGTCCGCGGGCGGCGCCGCCGACCACGCCATCGCAGAGGCGGTGGCGACGCGCCTCGGCCTTCGCCTGATCGATCTGTCCAGCCACGGCGACGGGCTGGAGGAGGCGCTCCGAAGCCGTGGCGCCGCCCTGCTCCCGCTTGTCATCGGGGCCCTTCCCTCAGCCCTGTCCAAGGATCTGTCCGGGCTGCGGCGAGACGTGATCGAGGCGGCGTCGAGCGGAGGCGCCGTCGTTCTCGGCGGCGAGGCCGCGCCGGCCTTCCGGGCCGACCTACGGGTGGGGCTGGGGGAGTCGGAGGAACCGGCCACACACGTCCATCTGCTGCTGGACGCGACCCGGCTCGATCCCGAGGTGTGTGCCGCCGCGATCACCGAGGCGGCGCGCTTCATGCCGGCGGCGACGGCACCGCCCTCGAATCAGGCCGCCTCCGGACCCCTGGCCGGCGCCGCCGGCTGATCCGGCGTCGGGATCGGACCGAGGCCAGCTGTTCGCCGCGCGGACCAGGCGGCCTCGATCCGGCATGCCCTGGCTGTCGGAGGACGGCGGCGCGACGTGAGTCAGTCCTTGTAGTACTCCTGTCCGAGATGGGTGATCTGCTCCTCGCCCATCAGCCAGCGCAGGGTGTTCTTCAGCTTGGTCTGCTGGATGAAGAGGTCGTGCTCCGGATACACCGAGGGCGCGTGCTGGGGGGCTTTGAAGTAGAAGGACAGCCACTCCTGCACGCCCTGCAGCCCCGCGCGCTGGGCGAGATCCATGAAGAGAACAAGGTCCAGCACGAGGGGTGCGGCCAAGATCGAGTCGCGGCAGAGGAAGTCGATCTTGAGCTGCATCGGATACCCGAGCCACCCGAAGAGGTCGATGTTGTCCCACCCCTCCTTCGAGTCCCCGCGGGGCGGGTAGTAGTTGATCCTGACCTTGTGGTAGGCATCGCCGTACAGGTCGGGATAGAGGTCGGGTTGGAGGATGTGCTCGAGCACGCCGAGCTTGCTCTCCTCCTTGGTCCGGAAGCTGTCGGGGTCGTCCAGCACCTCGCCATCACGGTTGCCCAGGATGTTGGTCGAGTACCAGCCCCGGAGGCCCAGCATCCGCGCCTTCAGCATCGGTGCGAGCACCGTCTTGATCAGCGTCTGACCGGTCTTGAAGTCCTTGCCGCAGACCGGGACGCGGCGCTCCTCGGCGAGCTGAACGAGAGCGGGGATGTCGACGGTCAGATTGGGCGCGCCGTTGATGAAGGGCACGCCCTCCTGCAGCGCTGCGTACGCGTAGAGCATCGAGGGCGCCACCGTGGGGTCGTCCGCCGCCAGGGCCCGTTCGAACGCGGCGAGGTCGGCGTGCGCAGGCCCCGGCTCCAGGAATACCTCGGTCGAACCGCACCAGATCATCACCAGGCGGTCGCAGGCGCGGGAGGCCTTGAAGTCGCGGATGTCGGCTCGGAGACCCTCGGCGAGTGCCATCTTCGAGGCACCAGGCTTGACGTTGACCCCCGACAGCCGCCGGACATACGCCTGGTCGAACACGGCGGGCATCGGCTCCAGCTCGCGCAGCTCGCTCTCCGCGGCCTGCACATGCGCCTGCTGGTCGAGCACACCGCACCTGACGGCCGCCTCGTACGCGTTGTCGGCGATCGGATCCCAGGCGCCGAAGACAAGCTGGTCCAACCCGGCCAGGGGGACGAACTCCCGGATCAGGGGCACCCGGTCCTCCGTTCGCTTGCCGAGGCGGATCGTGCCCATCTGAGTCAGCGAGCCGAAGGGCTGGGCCTGGCCCCGGCGCACCAGCTCCACTCCCGCCACGAAGGTGGAGGCCACGGCACCCAGTCCGACCATCAGCACGCCCAGACGCCCGGTCGCGGGGGCGATCTCGTGCGTGGGCCCCTCGCCGACCAGGTCGCGGGGCTCGAGTGCGATCCCGCGCTCCCGGGCGAGCTGGAGCAGTGGTTGGTGCCACTGGGCGGGGATGCGTCCGGTGGTGGCCCAGTGCTCGACCGTGCTCTGGCGGCGGCCCAGTAGCTGGGCCAGGGCGCTCTGGCCACCGAAGCGGCGGATGACCAGCGCGGCGGCCGTGCTCGGCTGTTCGTTCATGGCGACAAAGGCTAACAAATTTTTCGTTAGGCATTGCCCACCTGAGCGGGACGATGCCCGCGGAGTGCAGGGAGTGGCCGCCGACGGGTCGACGCGCTGAATGTCGCCGCGGGCCTCTCTAGCCCACCGTTGATCTACCCCTCAGGCGGGCGCGCCGCCTCGTTCTCAGAGACTCGCCCTGGCTCGGATCGAGCCTGATCCGGGTACTGCCAGGCCCCATCGGAGCGCCCAGTCCCCGGCTGTTTCGGCCTCTCAGTCACTTCGTCGAGAGACGAAACGTCCCTGACATAGCATTGGCGGTGATGGCAGAGACCGAAGTTGAGCCGAACTCGAACGGCAGGTCACGCCGCGTCTGGCCGGCACTGCTGGCCATCTGCATGGGCTTCTTCGTGATCCAGCTCGACGCGACCATCGTCAACGTCGCGCTGCCGGCGATCCAGCGGGATCTGGGCGGGACCGTCTCCGGCCTCCAGTGGGTGATCGACTCGTACACGCTGGCCCTGGCCTCGATCCTCCTCACCGCCGGCTCGATCGGCGATCGGGTCGGGGCGCGTCGCGTCTACCTCATCGGCCTGCTGGTGTTCGGCGTCGCCTCGGCCGGCTGCGGCGCGGCACCGAGTCTGGGCGGGCTGATCGCGGCTCGGGCGGTCCAGGGCCTCGGCGCGGCAACGCTGCTTCCCTGCTCCCTGGCCCTCATCGTCCACCAGTTCCCCGACCCGCGCTCTCGGGCGCGGGCCCTGGGCGTGTGGGGCGGCGTCGCGTCCGTCGGTCTCGCCGCCGGACCCGTCCTCGGCTGGCTTCTCGTCACCCTGGTGACCTGGCGGATCGTCTTCCTGGTCAACGTCCCCATCTGCATCGCCACGGCGTTGCTGCTGCGCGCCGCCGTCGGCGAGACGGAGCCGCGGCCGGAGTCGCGCACCGACCTGGCCGGCCCGCTTCTCGCCATCGTCGCGCTGGGCGGCCTGGCGGGAGGCCTCATCGAGACCGGCCCGCTCGGCTGGCTCGCCCCGGTGCCCCTCTCGCTGCTCGGTGTCGGCGCCACCGGCGCGATCGCGCTGGTCGTGGTCGAGTGGAGGCACGTGTCTCCCATGCTCCCGCTCGGGGTGTTCCGCTCACCCGCCTTCTCGGCGGCGGTCGGCGTCGGCCTCCTCTTCAACCTCTGCCTGTACGGCACGCTGCTCTGCCTCTCCCTGTTCCTGCAGCGGAGCCTGGGCGAGTCCGCCCTCCAGGCCGGCGCCCTCCTCCTGCCCCTGACCGTGGCGATCGGGGATCGGCGCCACCTCCAGCGGCAACCTGACCGCCCGGCTGGGCCCGGGTCCGCCGATGGTGGCGGGAATGGTCTGCGGCGGGGTGGGGGCGGTGCTGATCAGCCTCACCGGTGCCTCCGGACCCCTGGCTCTGCTGCTGGCCGGCTCGATCGTGCTCGGGTTCTGCTCGCTGGCGATGCCGGCGATGACATCCGTCGCCGTGGGCGCCCTCGGCGCCGCTCGCAGCGGACTCGCCAGTGGCGTCCTGAACTCGGCCCGTCAGACGGGCGGCGCGCTGGGCGTGGCGGTGCTCGGAGCCCTGCTTTCGTCGAGCCGGACCCCGGCCGCCCACCTGCTCCTGGCCACGCCACTGCGCGTGGCGGTGGGTGGGTACGTGCTGGCGATCTGCCTCTGCCTGGTCGTGTGGCGCGCGACCCGAAGCCAGTGAGGTCTCGCTGCTCGTGAAATGGCCGGCGAAGGTCCCGGTGGCCCAGGGGTCCGTCACCGAGGCCCCGGCTCAACCCGCTCGAGCAGGGCCGCTGTCCGGCCCGTCAGGCCCGAACGGCTCCTGCCAGCGGCGGGGTCTACGCTGTGACCCGCGGCCTGCAAGATCGTTGCCTTACACACCGATGATCCGCGGTGGCGGTAACGCGTCAGCGCAGACGCCACCGGCCCCTCTGGACAAGGAGACTGCCCGTGCATGACGGCGTCTTGTTCGAAGCACTGCTGATCGGGGGTCGCGCCGGGGTTGGCAAGACCACCATTGGATGGGAGATCTCCGCACAACTACAGGTGGCTCACATCGCACATTGCCTCATCGAGGGCGACAACCTGGACCAGGCGTTCCCTGCCCCACCCGACGACCCGGCCCGCACCAAACTGACGGAGGCGAACCTGGCCGCTCTCTGGCACAACTACGCCGCCCTGGGATACCGCCGGCTGATCTACACCAACACCGTCTCCGTCCTGGAGCCCGACCTCATAACTCGCGCCATGGGGGGCGCACCCCGCGTCATCTCGGTACTCCTCACGGCCGACGAAGCAACCGCCCGGCACCGCCTCGGCGCCCGCGAGATCGGTAGCCAACTGGACGCGCACCTGGCCCGCAGCGCCGCCATGGCCAGGCACCTGGAGGCCAACGCACCCCCATCGGTAGCGCGGATCCCCACCGAAGGCCGCTCCGTTGGCGACGTCGCGCGCGACGTCATCTCCGTCGCCCACTGGTCTACCGACCACACGCTGCCTTCGGATCACGATCTACGGCTGGAGTACTAAGGCCGCTCCTTGCGGTACCCGCGGTGACCGATTCCACCAAGCCAATTCCCGCAGCAAATCAGTGCGCCGGGTCAACTCACAGAGCCAGCGAGGCACACGTTGCAGCGCGGGGTGGACTCGTCGCCATCAGCGGAGGTAGACCCGGCTGTAGTCGAACTCGTAATGCGTGCCGGCGAGGGCTGAGGCGGGCAGCGAGTGATCCACCGAGGCCACCTGCGTGTGCCCCCACCCGGCGTCGAAGATGAGGCTCACGTCTATGGGCTCACCGCCCTCGATGCCGCCGAGCGTCCAGTCGACGCTGCCGTACTGGACTCTGATGCCGTCCACGTAGGCCGTGTAGGAGTTGTCCTTGAGGTACAGCCACTGCCAGAGGTGGTAGGCGGTGGCGTCGTAGCTGGTGACCCCCACCGAGGCCATGGCGGCGGGCCAGCTCGAGTAGTCGACCTCGTCGACGCCACCGACGCTGTCGGAATGCCAGAGATGCCCGTCGTAGTTGGTGAAGCCGCCGCCATTGTCGAAGCCGAAGGACTCGATGAGGTCCATCTCGGCCCCGTTCTGCCACTAGTTGCCGGATGTCCAAAGCGCGAACCAGAAGTAGGGCGGGGTGAGGTAGCGGACCCTGGTCTCCCAGAGCAGGTCCTGTCCGAGCAGCGACCCGCCGGTGGGTAGGGTCCACTTCGCCTGGATGGACCCGCACCCCACGTTGTGAAGGGTCGGCGTCACCACGCTCGCGCCGTCCAGGGGAACCAGGAACGTCCTCAGGGAGTCGGCCGTGAACAGGCGCACGGGATCGCTCGGAGACTGGACCGGTTGCCCGGCCAGGGCCGTGGCCGAGTTCGGGGCCACGATCACGGCGCCGTAGTTGCCGCCGTTGTCGATGGTCCCGAACTGGTCGTGGAACTGAAACTCCTGGATGAGATCGGCCGTGTCCCTGATGGTGCCGCACTGGCCGAAGTCCCAGTTCTTGACGGGGACGAAGTCGGCCCCGCCGGTCCCCATCGCCGGGGAAGGCGCCGCGGCCGGCGCGGAGAGCGTCCCGCCTCCGACGGTCTGTCGGCCGCCGTGGGCTGGCGCGCCCCCGGTGCTGGCGATGGCCGCCACCTGCCTGAGCGCGGACATGGAGAGCCCGCCCGCAGCGCCGAGCAGCGCGCCGCCATACCCGATGACCCGCCTGCGACTCACGGTCCGACGACGTGCCTCATCGGATCCGTCCGCACCAGCTCGTCGAAGCATCCCTCGACCTCCCTCCTGGAACCTGGCCCGAAAGATCTGGCCTTCCTCCGCCCAAATCCGGTTCGGGCCTCGTGCCCGCCAACGGTGCAGGAAGGCCCCTCGCCGGGGTAGCCGAATCGGCCGGCTTAGAGGTCTTCTTCGCTTCGAGCGGGCTGATTCCTATTCTTGCCCATCCAGCCTGAGGCCGGCTGCGGCCGCAAGGTCGAGGGCGTCAACGCTCAAACGCCACTGGCGACCCCGCTCGGTGGCGCGAAAGCCGAGCAGCCGGTTGAGCGCCAGGATCCCGCGGCGGGCGGCGTTGTTGAGGGTGAGCAAGCGCTCGATGTCAGGCCGATCCTCGACGATGCGCACGAGCAGTCGCGACTTCAGGTGCCGGGACAATCCTCGCCGGCGGTGGCCCGGCATGGTCGCGGTGAGCTGTTGCCAGCCGAAACCGGCGGGCTGAGGGGCGAGGGAGATGTACGAGAAGGCGGCCACACTGCGACGGGCGGTCAGCGCAACCGCGGTCCGCACCGCCCAGCCCGCACCATCGAGATCCCGGTACTGACCGAGGAGGGCCGCGGCTGACGTGCCGAGCAGACGCGACGCCGGCGCCAACCGGGCAAGGGTGGCGTGGTCGGGGATCCCGTCGATCATGTTCATGCGGTAGCCAGGGACAGTGCCGGAGCTCCAGCCACGAAGGCGTCCCACATCCGCCCACGCCGGACTCCAGCGACTGGGTATTCCACGGAGAGGCCCGGAAGGGCCCATGGACGACCCGGAAATCGTCCGCCCCTCGTTCCGCCCCTCGTTCCGCCCCTCGTTCCGCCCGCTCTGGGACTGCCGGGGCCGCTCTGCGCTTGTGGTTGCGGAGAGCGGCTCCCGTCGGACCAGGCCCGGCGCCGCTACCTCAACCGTGCCCATCAGCAACGCGCCTATCGCGAGCGCCACCAGGACCAGCTGAGCCTCCTCGTCAGCCCCCACCGTAGGAGGACCTGACCATGCCCACCTTCCTGACCGGCCTGATCGTCTTCGCCGTCGCTCTCGTGCTCCTCGTCCTGCTCCTTCGCTGGGTCTTCGGTGCCCCCGGCTCCCGCTCCGACCCGAGCCGAGCACGCCCGTCTTCCGCGCCGGCCTTCAGGGCCACGACTGGCGGCTCGGCGATGTCGAAAACAGGCTGGAGCAGCTCGATTCTCGGGTTGACGACCTGGACACTCCCTACTCCAGGGTCACCTCCTCCGACCTCGATGACCTGCGCTCTGAGCTGGAGGCAGACCTGGCCAGCCTTCGCGAGCGGGTCGACGACCTCGAGCGACGGCAGCGCGACGCCGAATGACCAATCTGCGGCGATCGGCTCCTAATATGTCGACGGCTACTTCGAGGGCATCAGAAAAGGTTTGAGCGCTGGCTTTTGCGAACGATACATCCGCAGATCCTGGATAGAATGACTAGACTCAAAGCTCCATTCGGGCACTTCCGACTTCAACTCTATGAGTTCAACTTCATCAGGGCTGATCGCATCGGTCGATGCGACTAGTACAAGCCGTGATGAATCGATTACAGCAAATCCAGCCCAGCAACCACAATAGCGGAAGATCCTTCCCGCGAGGGCGGATTCCTTAAAGGTCCAGGCTACGCTCGACCAATTAATCTCTTCAGGCTTCATGGTCTTTAGATCATCCACACACGCGGCGATATTGCTCTGAGCGTCGCCTGGTGCGAGTCCATTGATGAGCATCCCCAGCACTGCCAGTCCTACGCTGCGTGGCTCTGCTGATGGCGAGGAGCGCAATTCGGTTTCGATCCATGCCCGCTGCGAGTCATCACTCCCCACATACGAGAACACTAGCCCTGTCGCCGGCTTTCCGACGAGCCCATTAAACGACTCGAACCAATGATCTATCCAGCCCATCGACACGGATAGGCCCAAAGGGGAGAACTCAGGAGGGACATAGTAGTCTCCACTCCTACCGCCGGTTTCTTGTGTAGTCAAGTCCGATACCTCACGACAATAGACCAAGCCTTCCGCGTGATCGTATCACGGGACTCGAGACTTGGATCGCGCATTCAAAGGATCGTCCTACGGGGAAGGCCACTCGCCCGTCGCTCCCGGGGCCTTCCGCCCTGTCGCCCGCCCCCTTCGTATTCAAGCCGGGAGCGTAGCGAGGACGGCCCGCTACGCTCCCGGTGTCAGCTCATGGCTGGGACAGCCCGCTGCCTACGTCGGGATGTAGAAGTCGGAGGTACAGAAGATTTGGTTATTGCCGGGTGAGAGTTCTTCATATACAACTAGGTATGCATCGTTCGGAAGCGGAGCACCATCTATCGTGAAATTTGCCCCTGAGTAGGCCGATACGTTGTAGGGTCCGAATAAATCGTTCCCGATCGTGACGCTAGCTAGCCCATATTCATATGGGGCCATTAATCCACTCATATCGGTTAGTGCAAATTTGACGCTACCTCCGCTCACCGAGAACGAGTAGTGGCCGCTACAGCTAGGCGCATCAGGGCTAACCGTTGTATGAACGGCCGCACCCGTCAAGTGCGAGCTAGCGGTATCCGCAAAGGCCGACGTGGGAAGCAAGATCCCCACCATGCCAAGCAAGACCGCAAAGACAGTCGTGATGGTCAGAGAGAGACGCTCGAGGTGTCGTTTAGATCCGTTCATAGCCGCGAGCGTATGCCACAAGCTTTGGATCGTAAAGTCGAGCAGTTGATCGTCAGCTATTTAACTGTCATTCGTCTACCTTTGTCATTCAAGTTACAGCTGTCCATAGACTGCATGGCAGTCAGTCGTCTGATGTTACTTACGAATGTCCATTATTTAATTGACATCTGCCTGAGTGGAGAAAGTAGTAAGGTTGCGCTCGGGGTAAAAGGTTTAACCGGAAAACGGGGGCTCTGTAGAGCGGGGGTTTACGCTAAGGGAGGACGTGATGGCGCGGGATCTAGCAAGCACCCGGGTGTTGACAGAAGTCCAGGCCCAGGTGGTCGAGGGGGTGATGGTCGGAGAGACGAACCGCTTGATTGCCAGGCGGCTCGGCATGGCATTGGGCACGGTGGGGACCCATCTCGTCCGTACCTTCGCCGTCCTCGGCATCCATGCCCGGTCGGAGTTGTGGCATTCGTTGGTCCCCAGGGACCTTCTGACAAGGATGCAGGGTCGTGGGGAATTGGCGCAGGTGGTAGCCGGCTCGCTCTGGTACGTGGAAGAGGCGCGGAAGCTGATGGCTGAGTTGGGACCGGATCACCGCATGGAGCTCAGGCGGCGGGCGGCGGGGGTCGCGGCGCTAACCTCCGATGAGCCGCTGGGCGATCACCATCACGGGGTGTTCTCGCTGCGGACATGGCTCCTGGCCAGCATGGGCGAGGACACTCCATACACGGAGTGGCTCCTCGACATCACCGATGCGCTGATCTGTCATCTGTGCTCGTCCGCCGGCCTGCGGCTTGCTGACGGCGACGAGGCCCGACCTCTTGCCCAGGTCGATGCGCTTCACGGGAACGCCGCCTCCTTCCGGCGCATCGACCCGCCGGTCGGCGCCGCTGGCAGTGGCTGATCCTTCCTACTCGAGCTTCGTCGACGCCTACGGATGAGTACGCAAATTGGAATTATGGTACTCATATAACGACGTGGATCCCCTCGCTGAGGCCCCCCTCCTCCCCGCCCCCGGAACCCTCACAATCCCGGCCGGCCAACCCGCCGACGGCGACCAGGTCGACCGCCTCATCCAGCGCTTCCTCGCCGGCCGCCGGCCCAACACCCGCGCCGCCTATGAAGCCGACCTCCGCGCCTTCGCCGCCTGGGCCCTCCAGCTCGACCGCCCCGCCCGCCTGGTCACCGACGCCGAGAGCGCCGAGGCGCTGAGACGGCTTCTAAGCCTCGGCGCCGGTCCCGCCAATGGCCTCGTCCTCGACCATCTCGCCCAGCTCCGCGCTCAGGGCCGCTCTGCGGCCACCGTCAACCGCCGGCTGGCCGCGCTGCGAGCGCTGATCAAGCTGGCCCGCCTGCTCGGCGCCGTCAGCTGGTCGCTCGAGGTGCCGGGCGAGGCCCTCGAGACCTACCGCGACACCAGTGGCCCGGGATCGGGGCGGTGCGCCGGCTGCTGGAGGCGATCGGGGGGGACGGGGCCAAGGCGGCGCGGGATCGGGCCATCATCCGACTGCTCTGGGACCTCGGCCTCCGCCGCGGCGAGGTGGTCAGCCTCGACCTCGAGCACCTGGATGAGGAGCGCGGCCGCCTCGCCGTTCTCGGCAAGCGCCGAAGTGGACGCGAGTGGGAAACGCTGCCTCCCGAGTCCCTGGCCGCCCTGCGCAGCTGGATCGGCCGGCGGGGCTCAGAGCCGGGGCCCCTCTTCACCAACCTTGACCGGGCCGGCAAGGGATCGCGGCTGACGACGACGTCGATCTACCGCATGGTCCGGGCTCGCGGCCGCGCCGCCGGCGTCGAGGTCCGGCCGCACGGGATACGGCACTCGGCCATCACCACAGTGCTGGATCTCTCGGGGGGCAACGTCCGCGCCGCCCAGCGCTTCAGCCGCCACAAAGACCTCGCCACCCTGCTCCGCTACGACGACTCCCGCGAGGACCTGGCCGGCCAGATGGCCCGCCTCGCCGCCGCCGCCCTCTAAGCACGCACGGCCTGCTCCCGATGACCGGCGGCTCCTGGCGCGCCCGAGTCCGGCGCTGACTATGCTGAGCCCGACGGCACTCGCGCGGTGCGTGCATTGATCGGCGCTCGACCACAAGGTGACCCTGGAGTCGGAGGGATATGGCCAGCCAGCGAACGCCGAAGATCGACGTGGTTCCGTTCGAGGAGCGCTTTCTGGAGCAGGCGGCGAGCTTGCTGTCGGGCGAGTATCGGCGCATGCAGGAGCACGGCGCGGTCGTTCCAGCCCCCTTCCTCGACCGTGGTCGAACCCTGGAGGTCATGGCCCGAATGGGCGGCAGCGATCCCGGTGTGGCGGCGATGCATGCCGGTCGGCTGGTCGGGTTTCTCTGCATCGGCCCCAGGGCTTGGGCACGGCTCTGGGAGCATCACGCTGAGGCTCCGCATATCCGGGCAACCTACCGCCTCCTCTATGCAGCGGTTGCCGATCGGCTGGTTGGGCTCCGTCAGTCCCGCCACCACATCGAAGTAGCGGTCGATGCGGCGGAGTCCGTCGCTGCCTGGTTCGAGCTCGGGTTTGGTGTGGGCCAGATCAAGGGACTGCGGCCGATACCCTCAACGCCGCGGGCTCGACCGCTGGCCCTGCCTGTGCGACCTGCGCATCCGGAGGATCTCGACCAGCTGGTGGATCTGAGTGTGGAGCTGGTGGAATTCCATGCGACATCTCCGGTGCTCGGGCGCAGCAATCTGAGCCGAAGCGACGCCGCTCGGGAGGTCCACGGGTGGATGGCGAATGATGCAGCCGCCATCTGGGTCGCCGAGATCGAGGGCCACCTCGTGGGGATGATGGCGGTCGAGCAGGACCAGCTGTACGAGAGCACCGCCATCGTGTCATCTGCCGGCACGACACAGCGGTTCCGGTCCCAGGGTATCGGGGGCGCGATCCTGGCTCGGGTGGAGGAGTGGGCGCACCGGCGAGATTGCCGCAACCTGGCCGTGGGCTGGAACTCCGCCAATCTCCTTAGCGACGCGTTTTGGAGAGGCCATGGCTTCCAGCCGGTCCACTACGCGCTTTCACGTGACTTCGCCGAAGAGCTCGCGTAAGCAATCTCTTATCGGGACCATCTGAAGAGCTCTGGCACTCCGATTCGGGGGTCGTATAGTCGCTCCTGTCGCATGCTGCCCCCGGCCCGCGATCACGCGCTAAATACCGTCAACTCTTAGGGACGTTGGGTGGGGCCCTACTTCGAGGTGGGCCTATGCAACATCCGTACGTCCGGCTTCTGCGGATACCTGGTGTCCCGCGCCTGCTCCTCGCTACCTTCGCTGGCGCACTACCGATCGGCATCCTCGACCTGGCTGTCCTCTTGCTGGTACGGGCGGCCACCGGCTCTCTCGGCGAAGCGGGCGAGGTGGCTGGCGCGCTCGCGGCGGGAAATGCGGTGGGGATCACCGTTCAGGGGCGTCTCATCGACCGTTGGGGCCAGCCCCCGGTCCTGCTGAGCACAGGGCCCGTCTGCGCCGCCGCCTTGATCCTGCTCGTGCTTGCTGCTACACACGGCGCAGCTGCGCCCGTACAGGATGCCCTGGCGCTGTTGGCGGGGGCGGCGATTCCAGCGACCTTCACCAGCATGCGTGTCCTCTGGCCCTCCCTTGTCGAAGAGCCGGAACTGCGCACCAGCGCCTACGCCCTTCTTGCCCTGATGTTCACGGTCACCGTGGTCCTGGGGCCGCTGATCGTGTCGGGCCTGGTGCTTCTGTCAAGTCCAGCCGTGGCGGTGCTGATGGCAGCGATCCTCGCTGCCGGTTCCGCTGCCCTGTTCGCGTCGGCTCCAGCGTCGCGGCGCTGGCGGTCAAGCGCGCCGAACCGCGGCTGGCGCCCTCGCGCCCTGGCGACGCCCGGATCTCGGACGCTGATCGGGGCAAATCTCGTGGTTGGCGTGGCTGGCGGCATGGGCGCCGTCGCCGTTCCAGCGCTTGCCCTCGCCGCCCACATAGCGGCCTTCTCTGGCGTCCTCTTCTCGCTGGCCTCCATCGGGGACGGTGTCGTCGGGCTTATCTACGGGGGCCGAGCCTGGCGGATGCCTGCGCCCCTGCGTCTCGTTCTACTCCAAGCCTGCTCGACTGTGATCACGGGCGCCCAGGCTCTTGCTC
>DATAXV010000104.1:0-22158 GCA_036272915.1 Candidatus Dormiibacterota bacterium | reverse complement strand
CCAGCGGCGGTTCGCTCGCTGCTGCGGGACTGGGATTTCGTCAAGCTCTGGATCGCCTGCACCACCGCCAGCCTGGGCTCCCAGGTCAGTGTGCTCGCGCTCCCGCTCGCGGCCATCCTCCTGCTCCACTCCGGCGCCTTCCAGGTCGGTCTGCTCGCCGCCCTGGGCACCCTCCCCTACCTCCTCGTCGGCCTGCCCGCCGGGGTCTGGCTGGAGCGGCTCCCGCGGCGGCCGGTCCTCGCCATCACCGCCTTCGCGCGCATGGCCCTCATGTGCCTGGTCCCCGCGACCTGGGCGCTGGGGAGGCTGACCCTCCTCGAGCTCGACGTCGTCGCCTTCACCCTCGGCATCCTGACCACGCTGTTCGACATCGCCTGGCAGGTGTACCTGCCCGGTCTGGTCGACCGCGGCCGCCTGCACTCCGCCAACGCGTATCTGTGGGTCTCGTCCTCCGGCGCGCAGCTGGCCGGGCCGGGCCTCGGCGGAGCGCTGGTCGGCGCCCTCTCCGCCCCCACCGCCCTGCTCGCCGACGCCATCGGCTTCCTCGCCGCCGGCCTCGTCGTCCTCGGCATCCGTCGCCGCGAGATCATGGGCGAGGTGGAGCGCCGGCCCTCGCTGGTGCGCGAGATCGCCGAGGGCATGCGCTTCGTCGTCGGCCACCGCTACCTCCGCCCCATCGCCATGTTCACCGGTGCCAACAACGCCGTCGTGGCCGCCCTCAACGTGGTCCTCATCGTGTACGAAGCCAAGGTCCTTCACATGGGCGCCGGCGCCATCGGCGTCGTGTTCCTGATCGGGAACACGGGACTGCTCCTGGGCACGGCGCTGGTGCGGCCGCTGGCCTCTCGACTCGGCGTGGGCCGCACGCTGCTCCTCGGCGCCGTGCTGATCGCCTTCGGCCCGCTGCTGCTGCCGCTGGCGACGCCCCTCTTCGCCATTCCGCTCCTGATCGGAGGCTGGTTCCTGCAGGCACTGGGCTCGCCGCTCTACGGAGCCAACCAGGTGAGCCTCCGCCTCGCCATCACACCCAGGCGGCTGCTCGCCCGCATGACCGCGACCATCAAGTTCTTCGTGATGGGCTCCATGCCCATCGGGTCGTTCCTCGCCGGTGCCGCGGCCGCCGCCATCGGCCTCCGCAACACCCTGTGGCTGATCGCGGCGATCAGCGCCGCCTCGATCCTGACCGTCCTCCTCACCGAGCTGCGCCGGGTGGAGGTGGGGCCCGACGAGCTCCACCGATCGGACGAGGCGGGCGAGGTCGTGACCGAGCTCGCCTCCTGATCAACCGGGGGGTGAGGTCCTCCCTCCGCGGCCTCCCGCGCGATCAGCCCGAGATCAGCCCGACCCGCGACCTGGCCTGGCCGTCGGAGGACCGGGCCGGAGCGCTGTTCAGGCGGGAACCCGGGCCAGCAAGGCGCGGGTCTCCGCGACCACGCGCTCATTGAATTCCGGATCGCGTACGAGGGTGGAACCCCTCATCGGTCGGCCGCTTTCGTCGTAGTAGACACCCGTGCTGCCAGAGTCGTCGGTGAGGACCCGGGTGATCACGCGGGCTGCTGTCCTCGGGTTGCTGCAGTACTTGATGAACGGTGCCAGCGGTGAGAGCACGTACTTCGCCAGCAGGCGGACGAAGACATTGCTGTCGCGGATAAGACCGGTGGCCGGGTTCAAGCCGGGTTCGACGGCGTTGAAGCGCAGCCGCGGCATCTCGCGCGTGAACGCCAGCACGGTGGCGAGGTTGCACTGCTTGGACGTGGCGTAGGCGTCCGCGCCGGGGATTTTGGCACCACCGGGCGCCCACTCACCACGCGCGCTCGCCTCGGCGGAGATGTAGCGACCTCCACGAAAGCCGGCCACAACAGCGAATCTGCGCTCGGGATCCTCGACGCCGGAGCAGATGAAGACGATGTTCGCGCCGTCGGGCAGGTGCGGCGCGAGTGCCTCGGTCAGCGCGAACGGCCCGAGGTGGTTGGTCGCGAAGGTTCTGTCCCAGCCGAGGGTATTCGTGCTGGGGCGGGTTGGAAACAGGCCGGCGTTGTTGAGCAGGCCGGCGAGGGGAAGGCCGAGCGCGATGATTTGCTCGGCCGCGCTCCGGACGCTGGCCGGCTCCGACAGATCGCAGACGACCGATACCGCCCGACCGCCCTCGCCCTCAACGGTCTTCTGCACGGCCTCCAGCTTCCTGGGGTCGCGGCCGACCAGGACGACCGTGGCGTGCCGGGCCAGCCGGAGGGCCGTGTGGCGACCGATGCCGGAGGTCGGGCCGGTAACGATGTAGGCCTTTTCGCCTGTCGGGTTGTCGTCGATGGGTGCCATGATGGCCCTCCTTTACCGTCTGACTAGTCAGTCATTTGTGGATACAGATGTCCGTTCGCTCCACGCCGGGGAATCAGGCGATCATTCGCCACAGAGCGTCGAAGCCAGCCCTGCCATGGGCGTCCGCGTTGTCAGGGTCGCGGATGATGAAGTCGATGGTGACCTCGGCGAGGGCGTTGGCCAGGTCGACCACGAATGCCAGCGGTGCATCGCGCATCGGCCCGTTCCCCCGACTTCGGTCCAGGATCCCCGCGATGCCCGCCATCGCCCGGCTCGCGGTCTGATGGGTGGGCGTCGTGATCTCGTCGGAGACCTCGAGTTGCGCGAGGGCGCGGCGCCTTTCGGGGTGGGCCGTGGCCCAGCGCCGCCATCCGCACCACATGTGGAGCATCTGCTCGCGCACATCACCGTCGCTGGGCAGGCCGCCGAGTGCCGCCGCCGCCATGTCCGACTTCAGTTCCAGGTAGAGCTGATTGAGCAGGTCGGCCTTGGTGTCGAAGTAGGTGAAGAGCGACCCGTTGGAGACGCCGGCCTCCTTCGCGATCGTCGCCGTCGCGGCGCCCAGCCCCTGAGAGGCGATGACACGCGCGGCGGCGGACATGATCGCGGCGGGTTTGTCGTCACTCCTCGGTCGGGGCACATACCTAGCCTATAGGAGAGTGGCTAGTCAGTCAACATAAGAATCCCGGGGTCATGGGGTTGAGGCGGATCGGAACGAAAATGCACGGCAAGGCGGTAGCCTCTGCTGGCTTACAGGCGATTCGCGGGGGCCCCATCTGAGCCGCAGCTGAACGGTCCTCCCTTCCCGAACGGTCGCCAAGCATCGCGAGTCCTGAGCCCCCGCGCTGCTGCGCCGCCGATGAACGGACCCGGCCCGCGGTGCTGCTCACTCGGTGGTGACGCCGTTCGCCGCCCGGCTGTCGAGGGTCGGTCCCCTCTTCCGACGGGCAGGTGACGAGGCGTCGCCAATCAAGCCGCCCCTGCCGCGTCGCCCCTCACCGTCCAGACCCGACCCCACAGCATGGGCAAACCCCTGATCGTGGATACACAGCAGGGGTCGCTGCGCGGATCCGCTCCGACGGTGTGCTCAGCTTCGGCGCCGTGCCCTACGCCGCACCGCCTCTCACCTCCCCAGCCTCCAGAGCCCTTGGAGCGGCGTCCGCGACGCCGGCCAGCACGAGCCCATCGCGCCAGCTGAGATCGCCTGAGGGCTGGCCCGCCCACCTGCCGGACCGGCCGGCGACCATGGTTTTCGGACCGGGCGCCGATGTTCACGCCGACCGCTGATGCGCTACCCGGTCGCCCGCACGTAGCGGCCCGCCATCTCGCGGAGCTTGGCGGCCAGCTCCGGCTGGTCCACGGTGAAGTCGACGCCGAGCAGCCCGGCATAGACGGCGACGGTGTCAACCGAATCGGCACCGGTGTGAAGGATGCAGGTCCTGTCATCGACCGCCTCGACGGTGCCCACCGCCGCGGGCAGGCGCTGGGCGACCACCTCGGCCGGCGCCTGGACGGTGATCCGGGCCTGGAATCGCCACGCCGTCGCCGAGACCCGGCGCGCGACATAGGCGGCGATGTCCTCCTCCGGGAAGGCTCGGGGGAGGAAGCGAGGGCCGATCGGCTGGAGCGAGCCGACGCGATCGATCCGGAACGTCCGCCAGTCCTCGCGACCAGCGTCCCAGGCGACCAGGTACCAGCGCTGACCCCAGTTGACCAGGCGATATGGCTCCACGGTCCGGAGGCTGGCGTTTCCCGAGTGATCCCGGTACCGGAAGCGCAGACGATCGCGATCGCGGCAGGCGCTGGCCATGGTGGTCAGGGCCATCGCGTCCACGGTCGGCGGTGGCTGGTCGGGTGGGATGGCGACCATCGCCGCCTGCAGGGCGTTGACCCGGCGGCGCAGTCGCGTCGGCAGCACCCGCTCCAGCTTGACCAGCGCTCGAAGGGAGGTCTCCTCGATGCCGGCGATGGCGCCGGTGGCAGCGCTGCGCAGCCCGACCGTGACCGCCACCGCCTCCTCGTCCTCGAGCAGCAGCGGGGGCAGATCGGCGCCCGCGCCGAGCCGGTACCCGCCGACCGAGCCCCGGGTGCCGTGCACCGGGTACCCCAGGCCGCGCAGCCGCTCGACGTCGTTGCGGATCGTGCGCGTCGTCACCCCGAGCCGGTCGGCGAGCTCCCCGCCGGTCCAGTCGCGCGGGTTCTGCAGGAGGGAGAGGAGTCGCAGAAGCCGGCCGGAGGTCTCCAACATGACATCTCTCATTCTGCCCTTTCAGTAGGAACGAAGCCTTCCTAATTGGCCTCTAGGCTGGATGACATGGTGAATGACAGCGAGATCCGGCCCTTCCGCGCCGACGTTCCTCAGGCCGACCTGGACGATCTCCGCGACCGCCTCGCCCGCACCCGCTGGCCGAGCGAGCTGCCCGGGCTGGGATGGAGCCGCGGCGTGCCCGTCGACTACCTGCGCGGGCTCGCCGACCACTGGGCCAACGGGTACCACTGGCGCGTCCACGAGGCCCGGCTCAACGAGTTCCCCCAGTTCACCACCACGATCGACGGCGCCAACGTGCACTTCCTCCACATCCGCTCGGCCGAGCCTGGCGCGCTGCCCCTGATCCTCACCCACGGCTGGCCCGGATCGGTGCTTGAGTTCCTCGACCTGATCGGTCCCCTCACCGATCCCGTCGCCCACGGCGGCGGCGCCGGGGACGCCTTCCACGTCGTGGTGCCCTCGATCCCCGGCTTCGGCTTCTCCGGGCCGGCCTCGGACACGGGCTGGAACGTGACCCGCGTCGCCCGCGCCTGGGCCGAGCTGATGCATCGGCTCGGCTACGAGCGCTATGGAGCCCAGGGCGGCGACCTCGGCGCCATGATCAGCCCCGAGCTCGGGCGGGCCGCCCCCGACCACGTCGCCGGGATCCACATCAACGCGGCCTCCGTCGGCTTCATCCCCTTCGGCCCGGTCGACGAGGCGATCATGGCCGGCCTCACCGACGGTGAGAAGCGGCGGCTCCAGCTGGTCCAGCGCTTCACCACCGACCAGTGGGGCTACAACGCCCTTCAGTCGACCCGGCCGCAGACCCTGGCCTACGCTCTGAACGACTCCCCGGTCGGGCAGCTGGCCTGGATCGTGGAGAAGTTCAAGGAGTGGACGGACGAGGCCGGGGAGCTTCCCGAGGACGCCGTCGACCGCGACCAGATGCTGGCCGACGTGACCCTCTACTGGCTCACCGGCACCGCCGGGTCCTCGGCTCAGATCTACTACGAGAACATGCACGGGATGAGCTGGGCTCCGCCACAGAACTCCGGGGTGCCGACGGCGGTGGCCAACTTCACCCAGGACGTCGCCATCCGCCACTTCGCCGAGGGGGCGCACGCCATCGCCCGCTGGACCGAGTTCGAACGCGGCGGCCACTTCGCGGCGATGGAGGCGCCGGACCTCCTCCTCGGCGACATCCGCGAGTTCTTCCGGGGCCTTCGTTGAGCCCGGACCCGATCGGAAGGCGCGCCCTCAACCGGGCGGTGCTGGCGCGGCAGCTCCTGCTGCGCCGGCACCGCCTGTCCGCTGTGGAGACGGTGGAGCGGCTGGCCGGGCTCCAGGCGCAGGAGCCGCTCGACCCCTACCTCGCCCTCTGGACCCGGCTCGAGGGCTTCCGGCCCGAGGAGCTGGCCGGGCTCCTCACCGGGCGGCGGGTGGTCCGCATCGCCCTCCTGCGCTCGACCATCCATCTGGTCACGGTCGATGACTGCCTCTTCATGCGCCCCCTCGTCCAGCTCGTCATCGAGCGCATGACGATGGGCACCTTCGGACGCCGCCTGGTCGGGCTCGACGCCGTAGCCGTGACGGCGGCGGGCAGGGAGCTCGTCGAGGACCGCCCGCTCACCTTCAGCGAGATCGGCTCCCGGCTCGCGGAGCGCTGGCCGGGGCACGACGGCCCCTCGATGGCCCAGGCGTTCCGGGCCTGGGCTCCCCTCGTGCAGGTGCCGCCGCGGGGGGTCTGGGGCTCGGGCGGCGTCGCCCGCCACACCACCCTTGAGGCCTGGCTGGGAAGGCCCCTGGACCCCTCCCCATCCCCCGCCGAGCTGGCGCTCCGCTACCTCGCCGCGTTCGGCCCGGCCTCGGTCATGGACCTTCAGGCGTGGAGCGGCCTGACCCGGTGCCGCGAGATCCTGGACGGGCTCCGCCCCCGGCTGCGGACGTTCCGGAACGAGCGCGGCGCCGAGCTCTTCGACCTTCCCGACGCCCCCCGCCCCGACCCCGATACCCCGGCCCCGGTCCGCTTCCTGCCCGAGTACGACATCATCCTCCTCGGCCACGCCGACCGCGGCCGGATGGCGCGCGACGAGGAGAGGGGGCTGGTCTTCGGCGACGCCGGCCGCGGCTGGGGCTGGATCCTGGTCGACGGCCTCGCCCGCGCCGTCTGGCGGATCGAGCGCGGCCGGGAGGCGGCGACGCTCGTGATCCGCCCGTTCGCCCCGCTCTCCGGCGCCGAGCGGAACGAGGTCGAGGAGGAGGGGCTGCGGATGCTCCAGTTCCGCGACGCCGGGATCGGATGCCGGCGGGTCGAGTTCAACTCCAACTGACCGGCCGCCACCGGACGCGTTCCGGTCCGCCCGCGCCTGTTACCCCGCTCACAACGGCCGGCGATCCGCGGCCGTAGCCTGGTTCCCGAACCACGTCCAGGGAGGGACCATGGCCGAGCGGGAAATGACCGGACGAGCGTCGGCTTCGCTATCTGCCCGGGGGCACGCGCTCTCCTGGCTGATGCCGGCGGTGACCTTCGGCGCCATCCTGATCACGTCGATCGACCGGATCCTGCTGCCCAGGGGGCTGCCCGCCATCCTCAAGGACTTCCGGCTGACGGCGGCCCGCGGGCGGCGTCCTGGTCTCCTCCAGCTACATCGGGAACTCGGTGGTGTCTTCCTGGGCGCGCTCGGCGATCTCGCCGGGCGCGGCGCGAGACGGGCCTGGCTCTGGGCGCTGAGCGCCGACCAGCGGACGGAGCCGGCGACGAGCTGATCGTCCCGGGTCACGCCGGCAGCGCCCGCTCCAGGATGGCGGCCGCGTCGACGCCGGAGGGCAGCGTCCCGTAGGCGTGGCCGCCCTCCCCGTCGAGGCGTGCCGCGCAGAAGGCGTCGGCGACGGCCGGAGGCGCGTACCGCACCAGCAGCGAGGCCTGGAGGGCGAGGGCCAGGTCCTCGACCACCCGGCGGGCCTGGAACTGCCCGGAATCCCCGTCGCCCTCGGCGGCGATCGCGGCCACCCGCTCCCGCAGCCGTCCCAGATGGGCGTCGAGGCGCCGGTCCACGCCCGCCGCCAGACCGCACTCGCCGAGGAAGGCGGGCAGGGACTCCGGCTCTCGCGCCGCCGCCCGGAGCACGTCCAGTGCGGCCACGTTCCCCGACCCCTCCCAGATCGAGTTCAGCGGCGCGTCCCGGTAGAGCAGCGGCATCCCCGAATCCTCGACGAAGCCGTTCCCGCCCAGACACTCCAGCGCCTCCGCCGCGTGCGGCGCCGCCCGCTTACAGGTCCAGTACTTCATGACCGGGGTCGCCAGCCGCCGGAAGGGCAGCTCCGAGTCCTCATCGAAGCTGCGGGCGACGCGCAGGGCGGCGGCGGTGGCCGCCTCCGACTCGATGGCCAGGTCGGCGAGCACGTTCCGCATCGCCGGCTGCTCCGAGAGCAGGCGGCCGAAGGCGCTGCGGTGGCGGGCATGGTGGAGCGCCTCCAGGACCCCGCGCCGCATCGTCGTCGTCGCCCCCAGGATGCAGTCGAGCCGGGTGTGGGTGACCATTCCGATGATGGCGCGCACACCTCTCCCCTCCTCGCCGACGAGCCGGCCGTGGACGCCCAGGAACTCCACCTCCGAGGAGGGCAGGGAGCGCGTGCCGAGCTTGTCCTTGAGCCGCTGGAACTCCATGCCCGGGCCGCGCTCGACCAGGAGGCAGGAGAGGCCTCCGGGGGCCTGGGCGAGGACCAGGAAGACGTCGCAGGGCGGGTAGGAGCAGAACCACTTGTGCCCGCGCAGCTCGTAGACGCCGTCGCCCAGCGGCAGCGCCCGGGTCAGGTTGGCGCGCACGTCGGACCCGCCCTGGCGCTCGGTCATGGCCATGCCCGCCAACGAACCCGCGGGATAGTCGTTGGAGGTCAGGCGGGGCTCCCACTCCGCGGCCAGGTCGGGCGCGCTGTCGCGAAGCGCGGGCACCGCCGCCGAGGTCATCGACACCGGGCACATGACGCCGGCGTCGGCGTGCCCCCAGAGCAGGAAGAGCGCGGCGCGGACGACGTGCGCGCCCTGCCGCCCCCCGCGCCAGGGCAGGCTGTGGATGCCGCGCTCGACGGCACCGCCGAGCAGCCAGTGCCAGGAGGCGTCCATCGCCACCTCGTCGACGCGGCGCCCGTATCGGTCGTGGGTCCTGAGCACAGGCTGGTTGCGCTCGGCGTTGCGGCCGTGCTCCAACGCCTCGACGCCGCCGGCGACGGTGCCCGCCTCGCGAGCCCGCTCGACGCCCCAGTCCCCGCCCTCCCGCTCCAGCGCCTCGCGGAGGGCGAGGTCGGAGTCGAGGAGGTTGATGGGCTGGAGCGGCGGCGGCTGGTTGCGAACGGCTCGGATCGGGTCGTCTTCCACGGTCGCCATCACCCACTCCTCGTTGTCCCGGCGCCGCGGAGCGCGACGCCGTTGAGGAGATGGTCTCACCCGCGGTCAGGGCGTGTCCCAGAGCCGCTGGAAACCCGGCGACCGCTCGACCAGCTCCTCGAGCCGTCCGCTCGCCACCACCCGGCCCTCGTCGAGCAGGATGATCCGGTCGGCACGGCGGAGGGTGGCCCGCCGGTGGGAGGCGGCGAGGATGGCGATGCCGGTCCCGGCCAGCGCCCTCCAGAGGCGCTCCTCGGTCGGGCCGTCGAGGGCGCTCGAGACGTCGTCGAGGATCAGGAGGTCCGGCTCCCTCACCAGCGCCCGGGCGATGGCGGCGCGCTGCACCTGGCCGCCGGAGAGGCGGCTGCCCCTGGGCCCGACCACCGTCCTCAGGCCCGAGGGCATGCGACCCACGTCGTCGAGCAGCTGCGCCCCCTCGAGGGCGGATCGGAGCGAGGCGTCCGAGCTCTCCCAGCCGAGCCGGATGTTCTCCTCCAGGGCGGCGCTGGTCAGGTTCGGGGCCTGGCCGACGTAGGCGACCTGCGGCGGCACCAGCACCTCCCCCGGGTCGGCCAGCGCCCGCCCGTTCCAGCTGATGGTCCCGGCCTGGTGGGGGATGAGCCCGAGCAGCGCGCGGAGCAGCGTGGTCTTGCCGGCCCCGATCGCGCCCGTCACGACGACCAGCTGCCCGCGCTCCAGGCACAGATCGACGGCGTGGACGCCGGCGTCGGAGCCGGTGTGGAGCGCGGTCAGGCCGCGCACCTCGAGGCGGCGCAGGCGCAGCCCCGCGATCCGCTCCGGCATCGCCGCCGGCGGCGGGTCGCCTCGCAGGTAGACGGGGCCGTCGGCCAGCACCGCCTCCTGGCTCCGATCGGGCATGAGCCGGCCCATCCGCTCCAGCGCCACCGACGCCTCCCTGCGCCGGAACATCATCCGGCCCAGGAACCAGGGCATCCCGGCGAGGTTGGCGGCGTAGGTGGTGAAGAGGGCGAGATCGCCGACGGTGAAGGTCCTGTCGCGCATCCCCGACGCCGCCAGCAGCAGGATCAGACCCGTGGTCACGCCGGGGCTGATCCGGCCCAGCGTGCCCATCAGGTCGGTGGCCAGCTGGGCGCGGATGGCGGCCGTCGCCCGCCGGGCGTTCCGCTCGCGGAACCTGCCCAGCGCGCGGTCCACCGCCCCCGCCGTCTTGAGCACGAGGACGCCGGCGAACATCTCGCCGATGAACCCGGTGACGGCCGCGCCCTGCTCGCGCATGCGCCGGTGGTAGGCCCTGATCAGTGTGCTGAGCACGTGGGTGGCGACCATGACCATGACCAGGGGCAGGGCGACGGCGGCGGTCATGAGGGCGTCGATCCGGAACATCACGGCCACCGAGGCGATCGCGAACAAGAGCGAACCGGCCAGGTCGACCGAGATGTCCGGGTACCAGACCAGGTCCTGGACGTCGTCGCGGAACCGGCTCACCGCCTCACCGGTGGTCGCCGGCATCCGCTCCGAGGGCGGACCCGGCGAGACCAGGATCGACGCCAGCAGGTTGGCGCGGATCCAGCCGCCGAGCGCGTCGAACCAGGCCGGCCAGTGGATGACGGCCAGCCAGAAGAGCGCCGCCTGGACGATCTGAGCGGCGGTCAGCACGGCGAGCAGAGACAGCGCGGTCGAGTCGGCGGGGTGGCGCGCCGTGGCGTCGTTGAAGACCTGCTGCAGGATCAACCCGGCCGCGAAGGGGAGCATCTGGGTCGCCATCCAGAGCAGGCCGAGCGCCACGTAACGCCGGCCGCGGTAGGCGGCCAGCCTGGGCAGGAGTCTCATGCCACCCCCGCCGCGAGCATGCCCGCGAACCGCGACTCGGCGTCGCCGATAAGATCCCCGCGGGGACCGTGTTCGACCAGATTCCCGCCCTCGAGCACGGCGACCTCGTCGACCGTGGCCAGTGTCGAGAGCCGGTGCGCGATGACGATCGCGGTCCTGCCCCGGAGGAGTCGGGCCGTCGCCGCCTGCAGCCTGGCCTCGCTGATCGGGTCGAGGCGGCTCGAGGGCTCGTCGAGCACGATCAACCCGGGGTCGGCGGCGAACACGCGGGCCAGCGCGATCAGCTGCTCCTCGCCCGCCGAGAGACCGACGCCGCCGGCCTTGAGCGGGGTGTCGAGCCCTCGCGGCATGCGCCGCAGCCAGTCGCCCAACCCGACCTCCTCGAGCGCGCCGATGACTCGGGAATCCTCGACCGTGGCGTCGAAGAGGGTCACGTTCTCCCGCACCGAGGCGGCGAAGAGGTGGACCTCCTGCGTCACCAGCCGGGTCCGGTGCTGGAGGTCGGCCAGCCCGACCGAGCGAACGTCGACGCCGCCCAGCTGGACCGCCCCGAGCTGGGGGTCGTAGAGGCGGAGCGCCAGCCGGGCCAGCGTCGTCTTGCCGCTCCCGGTGCGCCCGACCAGACCCAGGGTCCGCCCCGCGCCCAGCTCGAGCGAGACCTGCCGGATCACCGGCGGGTCGGTGCCGTAGGCGAAGGTGACGTCGAGGAAGCGCAGGGAGAGGGGACCCGAGGAGGGCAGCGCCAGGGCCTCCGACGGGTCGCGGATCGACGGCCGCTCCCGGAGCAGGCGGCCGACGCGGCCCGCCGCCTCGCTCGCCTTCTGGAGCTCCTTGGCCTGGTTCACCATCTGCTCGATGGGGCCCTGCACCATCTGCGCGTACTGGAAGAGCAGCACCAGCGTTCCGACCGTGATCGCCCCCTGCCCCAGGAGCAGGACGCCGAGGGCGAGCACGACCACCGTGCCCACGGCGAAGGTGAGCTCGGTCTGGCTGATGACCAGGCCGCCCCAGAACTCCCAGCGCCGGTCCGCCTGGAAGACGTCCGCGACCCGCTCGTGGAGGCGGCGCAGGACGTGCCGGCCGGCGCCGTTGGCCCGGATGTCCTCGCTCGCCTGGAGCCACTCCTCGATCGAGCCGAAGAGCTGGGCCTCCTGCTCGCGGGAGGCGTCGGCGAAGCCGGCGGCACGGCGCTGCGAAAGGAGCAGCGAGCCGGCGCCGACGGCGACCAGCAGGGTGAGGGCGACACCGATGCGAGCGTCCACCAGCCAGACCAGAACGATCGTGCCGGCCAGGAGGAGGGCGCTGCTGATGGCGTTGATGACGAAGCTCGACATCATCGTGGCGAGACCGAGGAGGTCGCCGTCGACGCGCTCGATCATCTCGCCCGGCGTGTGCCGTCCGTGAAAGCTCATGTCGAGGCGGAGGGCATGCCCGGCGACCTCCTCGCGGAGGCGGTTGGTCGTCCGCCAGGCGGCGCCGCTGGCGAGGTAGGAGCAGGCGACCGTCGCCGCCTGGGCCACCACCTGCGTCGCCAGGTAGGCGACGGCGAGCAGCGCCATGGTCCGCAGCGGGCCGCGGGCCAGGGCCAGGTTGACGACGCGCGCGGTCAGCTGCGGCCCGGCCAGCGGCAGCGCCGTGCTGATCACGAGCGCCACGCCCAGCCAGGCCAGGCGTAACCGCTCCGGGCCCAGCCGGCGGGCGATGAGGCGCCAGGTCCCGGCACCTGCCGGGTGCGCGAGCGCGGGTGTTCCGATGACGTCGGTCGACATGTGGACAAGGTCCTCCTGAAGGTTGGGGGGCAAAAAGAAAGGCCGCGCGGGGTGCCCGCACGGCCTGTTGACTGCTGACTAAAGGGTTCCGGTCAGGCTGAGTCCCAGAGGCTTCGGGCATGAAGGCGCACTGCTCCCTCAAAGAGCCTTGTGGTCGCTGGCGCCGTCATCCGAAACATGGCTCGATGGAATCTACCAGGGGATCGGCTCCGCGCGCAATCAGGCCGAGCGCGGAACCGTGCCCGTTCGTTCCGACCCGTCCGCCGGTGGCCGCGTCCCGTCCCGGACCGCCCGTCTCGCGCCCTCGCGGATCAGGAGATGGTCGCGGCTGTAATCTCCCGCAGCCGCGGCTCAAGGCCCACGACGGTCTCGGCGACTTCCGCCGCTTCGCTCCTGAGCGACGACACTGCCGCGACGAGGGCGCGCAGGAGCTCCCCCCGCTCCGTGGAGCGTACCAACGTGTGCTCCAGTGCCTCGAGGACGTCGGCGGGGAGCCGGTCGGCACCCCGGCCGTGGGCCTCTGGCAGCCCCCGTCGGCGGCAGGCCAGCACAACCGCCTGGTCCCGAATCCCGCTGATCCAGTACTCGGCTTGCCAGCCACGGCCGCGCTCGATGCATAGGCGGGCACGAAGCGCGTGGTGAACGCCCAGGCCGAGGGTGTCGTGGGTGGATGCCTGCGGCGCATCGACTCGCTCCCGGGCGGTGCCGAAGAGAAGGCTGAACCGCGGCCCCCTGGGGCGGAACTGAGACTCCGGGGTCAGGGAGAGGTCGAACTGCAAGCAGCCGCGCAGGAGGAAGACGCGATAGATCGAGGCGCCGGAGGGCAGGTCGAAGAGCTCGATCGCGTCGTAGCGCTCGCCGAGCAGGCGGCCCCACTCGCCCAGCATCGCCGACAGGGACTCGCCCTCGGCGGCGGCGAACGTGAGGTCCAGATCCGACCAGCGGTCGCCCTCCCCTCCAGCCGACCCACCAACGGCGGCGCCGGCGACGATCCGGGGGTCGGCACGAGCCGTCTCCAGGACCCACCGCCGGACCTCGTCCCGCTGCTCCACCGTGAACATCTGCAGCATGATGCCAGAGGTGGAGCATCGCATCCGATTCGGAGGCCCCCGCCTGGAGGGATCGAAATCTCGGTGAAGGCCCGGCTCCTGATCGTCAACGGCAGGCCCGCCTCGGGCAAGAGCACGCTCGCGCCGCTCCTCTGCTCACGTCTGCGTCTGCCGCTGATCGGCAAGGACACGATCAAGGAAGCGATGGGAGACGCCCTGGGGACGCGTTCCGTCGACGACTCGGTCATTTTGGGCAGGGCCAGCTACCCGGTCCTCTACGCGCTGGTCCGGGCGCAGCTCTTGCTCGGCGTGAGCGTCGCCATGGAGGCGCCGTTCTCGTCCCCGGCCTCGGACCGCGACCTGGGATCGCTCACCAGGGGGGCCGTCGCGGGGATGGTGTTCTGCGAGGCACCTGCCGAGGTTCTACAGGCCAGGGCCCGGGCGCGGGCGGCGGGGCGCCACGCCGTCCACCGCGAGCTGGACCGCCTGGCTCGGGCCGGGACCGACGGCCCGGCGTCGCCGTTCAGGCTGCCGGACCTGGCCATGCCGGTGCTCCGGGTGGACGCCCGGGATGGGTACGAGCCTCCGCTCGAGGGGATCCTGCGCTGGATCCGCACGACGCTGTCGCTCCCGGACCCGGGCTGACCGGCGGGATTGGCTGCAACCAGATGCCGCCCGCGAGCGTCATACGTGCAGGACCATTGCTCGGCGGACCGCCTCGTCGTGGCGTTGTTCAGCATTGCTGGCCCTGGTCCTGGCCGCGCTCCTCCCCGGCTGTGCGGAGATGCCGCCACCGCTCCCGCCGCCGGCGCAGGCGCCGCCCGTCGCTCCGCCCAGCCTCCGGCTGATGGACGTCTCCATGAGCGGCTCGCTGCACGGGTGGGCGCTGGCCGAGGACCGCGACTGCGGCGAATCCACCTGCCTGGTCGTGCTCTCCACCGGCGACGGCGGCGCCTCCTGGAGCTGGCTGACCGCCATCCCCGTCTGCGAGCTGCCGGACGTGGTCTGCACCACCGACACCCCTCCCCTGGGCACCGGAGTGCGCTTCGTCAACCGCCGGATCGGCTACGTGTACGGCCAGGTCACGATGATGACCACCGACGGCGGTCGCACCTGGAACCAGCAGAACCTGAAGGACGTCGTCGGCATGGCCTCCGCAGGCAAGGCGATGGTCGCCGTCCAGTCCCAGCCCATCAGCTGCCCTGGCTGTGAACCGCAGATATCGATGGAGTGGTCGGAGCCGGGCAGCACGACCTGGCAGGACGCGCAGGCGCAGGGCATGTTCGGACAGAACACCCCGGCCCCAGAGCTGCCGATGGCGACAGGCGGCGATGTCTACGTCACCACCATGCCCCCGCCGCCGCCGGAGGGGTCGGCGCGATGCCGGCCACGTTTGCCGTCTCCGACGACGGCGGCCAGGCCTTCAACGCGTGGGCGGACCCCTGCGGCGCGGCCGGCTCGGACGCCTTCACCGACCTGAATCCGATCCTGGCCGCCGGAGTGGCGCCGGACGGGAATGTCGCCGTGGCCTGCGCTGGCTACGACGACCCCTCGCAGACCCTCGTGGTCGTGTCCACCGACCACATGCGGACCTTCGGCGCCCGGGGGCGCACGATGTGCGGACTGGCCGCGCCGGCTCCGAGCGGCTGCTGGCCGCCGTGGCCGCCGCGCCGCGGGGCGCCACGCAGACGCGGAGCCTCCACCTCAGCGTCGACGGCGCAAGCAGCTGGCGAAAGGTGGCGAGTGGCACCGTGGCCACGGGAACCTCGTCGCCGTCCGATCCCCTCGGATTCACCTCCACCGGAACCGCCTACTGGGTGCCCGATTCGAGAACGGTCATGACCAGCTCGGACGCCGGTGCCGACTGGGCGCTCCATCGCTTCCCCGCCTGATCGCGAGGGCCCGCGAAGAAAGTCGGCCGGGGCCCTTGACCTTGACGCTGGGTCAGAGTTTGAGCAGGGTGCATGAACGTGACAGAGCGTGACGGGAGTTCGCCTCAGTGGACAGGCGACCCGAATCCTCTCGCCGATCTGGTCGAGGCAAAGGCCGCTGGCGTCTGGATGGATGATCGCCGGCACCGCCCGCTCGATGGGCATCGGGCGTCCGCCCCTGACGCCGTCACCGGAAGTGCGGGATGACCTTGTCGGCGAAGAGCCGGAGGTCGCCGGTCTCCGGAAACCCGGCGAAGGCGAACACGAAGTGGCGAAAGCCGATGTCAGTCAGCTCCTCGATGCGCGCCCGGAGTGCTGCCGGATCGCCGGCGAAGGGAGGCTCCGGCCCCTCCAGCGCCGATCCCGCCCGCGCCTCCGCCTCGGATCGGGTTGGCGCCAGGTAGACGGTCATCGGGCACACCTTCTCGATCGTCGCCGGATCCCGCCCAACGTCCCGGCAGTGGTCTTCCAGGACCGAGATCTTGTGGCGGAGGGTGGCCCCGTCCCGGGCGAAGCACAGCCACCAGTCGGCGTGCTCGGCGACGGCGCGGAGCAGGTAGCGCTCGCCGTCGCCGCCGATCATGATCGGCGGGATCGGGTCGGGCCGCGGCTCGCAGTGAGCGTCGGTCACCTGGTAGTGGACACCCTGGTAGTTCGCCGGCGTCTCCGTCCACATCGCCCGGATCAGCTGGATGCCTTCCACCATCTGGGCGATACGGGTCCTGGTCGAGGGGAAGTCGTAGCCGTAGGCACGGTACTCCTCCTCCAGCCAGCCCGCGCCGTAGCCGAAGATCAGCCGCCCGCGGCTCAGGTGCTGGATGCTGCTGGCCATCTTGGCCAGGAGCGGCGGGTGGCGGTAGGAGTTGGCCATCACCACCGTGCCCAGCATCTGGGCCGGGTAGCGCGCCGCGAGCCAGGTCAGCTGGGTCCAGCACTCGAGCCGGAAGACGTCCCCGCGCATGATGTGGTCCGGCACCCAGAAGGCGTCGAAGTGCTGGCAGGCGACATCGCAGACGGACTGCAGATCGCGGCCGAAGGTGCGCGGATCGATCCGCTCGATGCGCCGCTCGCCGGCAGGGGTGTTGTAGCCGAAGTGGACCTGGTCGGTGGCGCTCATCGATGGGCAGCTCCTTGCGATGTGCCGTGCCGGGTGCGGTAGATGGGCGGAGGCGTCGTCCCGAGGCCGCGCCTGGGACAGCTCTGCCCAGCAGCAAACGCTACACGGCGGAGGCCTCGCGGGCCATTCGCGGTCCGGCCCGGGCACCTGGAGCCGGTCCATCGCACGCTCACGCGCGAGATCCTCGTCCTGGCCCGGCGCTGAGTCAGGTGGCGACGGCGGCGGGGGTGCCGAACCACCGGGCGATCGCCGGCCGGGGGTCACTGGCCTCCCCGTCGCGGTCGGCAGCCCAGGCGACGATCCCGTCGGGACGAACCAGCAGCGCGGCCAGAGCGGCCCCCTGGCAGCCGGTGGTCACGACCCGGACGCGCTCCCCATACCCCTCGGCGGACGCTCGCAGCGCCGCGTCGTCGATGAGGTCGAGGAGCAGACCGGTGCCCTCGTGAAGGTGACCGGCCAGCCGGCTGCCGTCCGCCAGCTCCAGGTCGGGGGCGCTGGAGCCGACCAGGGGATGGCCGCCGCCCAGGTCGTAGCGCTGCCCGACCCCGGAGAGCCTCGTCACCAGCTGGGTGGTCCCGGCGACGGTGCCGGCCAGATCGGCGACGATGCGGCGGAGTGCGCGCTCCTTGGGCTGAGGTCGCATCAGCGCGACCTGCGCTCGGGTCCAGTCCAGGACCCAGGCGCCGATCGGGTGGCGCTCGGACGTGTAGGTGTCGAGAAGCCCCTCCGCAGCCCAGCCGCGCACGACCGCGGCCAGCTTCCAGCCCAGGTTGACGGCGTCGCCGATGCCCAGGTTGAGCCCCTGCCCGCCGAAGGGCGAGTGGACGTGGGCGGCGTCGCCCGCGAGCAGAACCCGCCCCTCGCGGTAGGTCGCCGCCTGACGGGCGTTGTCCGTCCAGCGGGTCGCCGATCTGACCGCGGTAACCCGGACGTCGGTGCCGCTGACGTTGCGCAGGCTGGCCTGGAGCTCCTCGGCGGTGATCGGTCGATCGCGGTCCTCGGGCGCTCCGTCGAACTCGACGGTGAGGATCCGCCCCGGCATCGGCCCGTGAACGTAGACGCCGCGCTCCGTGCAGTTCCACCCGGCCCCGAGCGCCTCCGCCCCCTCTAGGTCGACCAGCGCCTGGTGCCCGGTGATCTCCGCGTCGGTGCCGGGGAAGGCGAAGCCTCCGAGCCGGCGAACCAGGCTTCGCCCGCCGTCACAGCCGACGATCCAGCCGGCGCGGACCAATCCATCCCCGACGCCACGGCCACGCCCTCCGGACCAGCATCGAAGGAGGTGACCTCGACCCCGCGACGCACCTCGACGCCGAGCTCGGCGGCCCGTCCCGCCAGGATCGCCTCCAGCTGCTGCTGCGTGATCATCGTCAGGGACGAGCTGGGACCGTGCCCGGTGAGCTCCGGATCCGACTCGTCGAGGTTGTCGCGGTCGAGCATGATGGCGCCGAAGTGGCCGACGAAGCCGCCGCCCGGACGCGGTGGCACCGCACCTCCCGTGAGCTGTCGGATGAACGCCCGGAACTGCTCCAGCGTCTGCTCCTGCGCCGCCTCGAGCTGGGGCAGCATCCCCCGGCGATCGAACGCCTCCGCGGTGGGAGTCGTGATCGCTCCCGCCTTGATCGTCTTATCGGGGGCGGTGAGCCGCTCCAGCACCACCACCCGGACGCCCGCCAGCGCAAGCTCACAGCCAAGCATCAGGCCAACCGGCCCGGCTCCGGCGATAACGACGTCGTACTCGTCCATGGAGAAAACTATACCGGGTCTAAAATTATGTCGGATATAATCTTCGTCAATGAGCGACGGCGTCGGTCTGCGAGAACGGAAGAAGCGGGAGACCCGACAGCACATCTCGGATGTCGCCACCGGGATGTTTCTGGCGAGGGGCTTCGATGAGGTCAGCGTCGCCGAGGTCGCCGAGGCGGCGGGCGTCTCCAAGATGACCGTCTTCAACTACTTCTCCCGCAAGGAGGACCTCTTCTTCGATCGCGGCGAGGAGACGGTGGACCTGCTCTCGGCCGCGGTCGCCGCGGTGGGTCCGGATGAGCCGCCGCTGGCGGGGCTGCGACGGCTGGTCCTCGATCTGATCGATCGGCGCCACGCCCTCTCCGGCATGGGCGACGGCTTCGGCCAGTTCTGGCGGGTGGTGATCGGCTCACCCACGCTGCAGGCCAGCGCCCGGGAGAGGATCGAGGGGGCGGAGGCGCTGCTCGCCGGTCTGCTCGCCAATCGGCTCGGCGAGGAGGGGCGCTCCGAGCGGCCCCGGCTCATGGCGGCGCTGTTCGTCGCCGCCTATCGCACCGAGTTCCTGGCCACCGTCGCACGGCAACTGGCGGGCGAGAGGACGGCCGACATCATCGAGGACCACGTCGCCCGGATCAACCGAGCCCTCGACGCCGTCGATCGCGCCGTCGATGGCCTCTGAGCATCCCCACCGGTCGGCCCGGCCGGCCGCCTCAGCCGTCCTCGTGACCAAACCGCCATGGTTGCCTTGAGCTACCGCCGCCGCGGTCCCCCCACCTCCCTCTCGTAGAGGCTGGTGCCCCAGCCGTCGACGTCGCCCCGGTGAAGGTATCCGGCGCGCTCGTAGAAGGCGCGGAGCCCCGGGTTGTCCGACATGCAGTCGAGCCGCAGGAAGCTCCGGCCGGCGCTTCGCGTCGCCGCCTCGGCCCACTCCAGCAGCTCCCGGCCGAGGCCGCGATGGGAGCGGCTCACGGCGAGCCGGTGCAGATAGAACGCGTCCGGCGGCCGCTCGCCCCAGAACGTCTCGTCGGCGTCCTGGAGGGTGAGGGTGCCGACCGCGACCCCATCGTCCCAGGCGAGATGGCAGTTGCCCGCCGTGAGCCCGGGGAGGACGATCCGCCCGGGCATCTCGAGCGGCCACTGGTCCAGGCCACGCGCCCGCAGCCAACCCGCCGCCTCGCCGAGGATGGCCAGGATCCGGTCGAGGTCCTCCATCCGCGCCGGGCCGACGCGGATCCGCTCGAAGGGCGGGCCGAGCATCACGGCAGGACGGGCCCGACCGTCAGGATCGCTCGGCCGCGATCAGGACGAAGTTGGGCAGGTGACAGTAGGCCTCGATGCCCGCCGGACCCTCAGCTGCCGCCGCTTCGGAGAGGCCCGGTTCGGCGACCTCGCGGATGCGGCATCCGAGGCCGATCAGCTTGTTGAGATAGACCGAGAGCGGCCGGTGGAAGTCGACGCCGTGGAGCCCTTGGATCTCGTAGTCGGCGAGATAGCGATCCAGCCGGTATTCGCCGTGCTCGCGCCACGCCGTCCAGAGCCGCTCGAAGCAGGGATGGTTGAGGGTCACCACGATGACACCTCCCGAGCGGAGCCGCTCTACGCACGCGGCCAGCGCACGCTCCCACTCGGGTATGCAGGCCATGACCATGCTCGACACGCAGACGTCGAAGGGCTCCCCGAGATCGGGGAGCTCGCAGAGGTCGGCGCGGACGTAGCGGATGCCCTGGCCCAGCTGCGCCTCGCGCTCGACCGAGTAGTCGAAGAGCGCGGCGGCGGGCTCGACGCCCAGGACCGTGGCGCCTCGGGCGGCGAGCATGCGGCTCAGGTAGCCCTGGCCGCAGCCGGCGTCGAGCACCCTCCTCCCGGCGACGTCGCCGAGCATGCGCAGCAGCGTCGGGTTGACCAGGTGGCGCTTGGCGAAGTCCCCCTCGGCGTCCATTCGCTCCATCGCCTCGCGGGGCATCCTCGCCCACTCTTCGATCGCCGCCCTGTTCGTCCACCGCCTTGTCATGGAGGGGCCAGGCTACCAGTCCCACCTCCGATGCTCGATCCCAGAGGCTTATAGAACTCATTCGTTATATAATGGCGGCATGAACGAACGAGAGCGCGAGGCGACGAAGGCACGGGACCCGGCGGCGATCTCGATCTGCTACCGGCTGGACTGGCGCCGGGCCACCGATCACGATCCCGACCGGGTCTGGCAGGCGATCACGGCTCCCGACGAGATCGAGGCCTGGATGGGCTACCCGGCCGACGTCGACCCCAGGCGCGGCGGACGCTATCACATCGACTTCAGCGGCACCGACGAGGGCGAGATCGACGGCGTAATCACCGAGCTCGAGCAGGGCCGCGCCCTCGCCTACAGCTGGGGCCTTTCGATCGTCCGTTGGGAGCTGGAGGCGGCCGAGGGCGGCTGCGTGTACACGTTCTGCCACCACGGGCTGAGCCGGCCTGACGCGCGCGGGCTGGGCGCGGGCTGGCACGGCTTCCTGGAGCAGCTGGCCCATCACCTGGCCGGCGACGGGCACCGCACGGTCGACCATCTGCCCTACCTCGCCGCCTACGAACACCGGATCGAGGCCCTCGACCGGCACTGAGCGTGCCGCTCAGGCGGAATCCGGGTCTCCGTCCGTACCCTTCCGCCCGCGCGCCGCGCGCTCGTCCAGATGGCGCTCGAGAGCGTCCAGCTTCGCTCCCCAGAAGTGCCGGTAGCGATCCAGCCAGTGATCCAGCTGAGCCAGGCCCTCCGGCCGGAGCGAGTACACGCGCCGCTGCGCGTCGGGCCGCACGTCGACCAGACCCGCCTCGCGGAGGACGCGGAGATGGCGGGAGACGGCGGGTTGGGTCAGTCCGGGCAGGATCTCGACCAGATCGCCCGCCGGCCGTTCGCCGTCGGCGAGCAGATCGAGGAGCTTGCGGCGGCTTGGGTCGGCGACCGCGGAGAAGACATCCACGTATGTAACATAGCGCTCATATAAGGGAGACGCAATTGCTGCCGCGACCCGCAGGCGGGGACGCTGAAGATGACCCGATCTCCGCCCCTGGCGGGCCGGGGTGCCCGCTCCCGCTCGAAGAGGCCGGCCGGAGCCGCCGTCGTTACAGGTGCAGCCGGTACTGAGGGCAGCGGCCCTGATGGGCGATGTCCTCACCGCAGAAGCGGCAGGGACGGACCTGGGGGGCGTCGTAGGTGCCGCACCAGCCGACTTCGGTCTCCGCCGCGACGATCACCGTCGTCGCCTGCCTTCCGCAGGTGCAGAGCTCGCCTCTCCTGGCGGGTCGGCTGGTCGAAAGCGAATGCGCAGCCATAGGCACATTGTCCCCTGTCCTGCCCCGTGACCGCTGGCGATGCGCCGCCGAAGGTGCGTCATCCGGTCCCGGCCAACTCAAAAGGTCCACGCGTCGGAGTTCCGGATCCCGTTCCTACCGGGACACTAGGCCCAGATTGGCCCTCTCGACGGCACCGGGATTGGATCTTGTGAATGGTCCAGTCCAGGGCCGATCATCGTGGTCATGACGAACGAGCGCACATCGGCGGCGGATCCCGTCGACGCCCTCCGGGAGCTCCACCGGGAGATGCTGGTCCTCCCCAACGCGTGGGACGCGACCAGCGCCCGTGCCTTCGAGGGAGCCGGCTTCCCCGCCGTGGCCACGACCAGCGGGGGGGTCGCGCTCTCACTCGGCTACGCCGACCACCAGGAGACCCCGGTCGGGGAGATGCTGGCGGCGGTCGAGCGGATCGCCAGGTCGGTGGCCGTCCCCGTCACCGCCGACCTCGAGGGCGGCTAC
>DATAXV010000103.1:0-23083 GCA_036272915.1 Candidatus Dormiibacterota bacterium | reverse complement strand
TGTTCAAGCCGACCTGGTAGATCGCCAGGACCTGGTCGGCGTCGGCCGGGAGCATCGGTCGGTATCTGACATTCCTGAGGCTACTCATGGCGTCGTCTCCGCTGCGGACCACCAGTGACCAAAGCCCGGATCAGGCCCGGGGTGGATGCGGGTAGATCCGCTCTCATGTAGTGGTAGATCCAGACCCCTCTCTTCTCGCATTCGACCAGCCCCGCCCGCTTCAGCTTGCCCATGTGGTGCGAGATCATGGGCTGCCCAGGACAAGGGTGGCCGTGAAATCGCAAAGGCATACGGGCGCCCGGGCCTTGTACAGGCACCACACCATCGCAAGCCGAGTCGGGTCGGCAAGCGCCTTCACCCGGCCTGCCGAGTTCATCGCCCACGACGGGTCCGGCGGCATCTCCAGCTCGCGGCTCAAGCCCCTTTGACGTACCGGCACTTCGATCGTCGCCGCGGGCCGATTCTATCGAAAGATTGACATTTGTCGATGCATGTGGCCTAAACTTCTAGCCATCGACGCCCATCGATCGATGGAGGGTTCATGAGCACCACGCGAGACGCCGTCCACCAGCGATACCGCAGCGCCGCCCTGCGAATGGCCGACCCGAGCGCCAGTTGCTGCGGTCCCGATTGCTGTGGTTCTTCAGATGAGGTAGCGGAGTGCGGGACCGCCTACACGAGCGACCAACTCGCCCAGGTTGGACTCGATTCCTCAATCAGCCTCGGTTGCGGCAATCCCCTGCTCCTGGTCGAGCTACACCCGGGCGAGACGGTTCTCGACCTGGGGAGCGGCGGTGGCCTCGATGTCCTGCTCTCGGCGCGACGGGTCACCCCCCGCGGACACGCGTACGGCGTCGATATGACCGATGAGATGCTGGCGCTGGCCAACCGCAATCGAGACCGATCTGGAGTCGAGAACGCCACCTTCCTCAAGGGCACCATCGAACAGGTGCCGCTTCCCGACGACTCCGTTGATGTAGTCATCTCGAACTGCGTCATCAACCTCGCCGAGGACAAGGGCGCGGTGATCCGCGAGGCGTTCCGCGTCCTCAAGCCGGGAGGGCGCCTCGCCGTCTCCGACATGGTCGAGCTACGTTCCCTGCCCTCAGCGGTGAAGCGGGACTTGGAGGCACACGCCGGTTGTATCGCCGGCACGATCCCCGTCGAGGAGTATCGCCAACTGCTCATCGACGCTGGATTCGAGTCGCCCGACTTCGAGATCACCGGAGAGCAGCGCGTCCAAGCCGTGCCGGGAGCCATCGGCAGCGCATCAATCCGAGCCCACAAGCCAACGGTCTCCCAATGAATGACAGTGCCCTGGGACTCGGCAGGCGCTTGCTCGCCGAGTTCCTTGGCACAGCCATGCTCCTCGCCGCCGTCGTCGGTTCGGGGATCGCCGCCCAGCGCCTCAGCCCGTCCGACACCGGCCTGGAGTTGCTTGAGAACTCGGTAGCCACCGGCCTCGCTCTCGTGGCCATCATCCTCGCGGTTGGTCCCATCTCAGGAGCCCACCTCAACCCGGTCGTAACGATGACCGACTGGCTTTGCGGGGGCATCCGCGCGCGCACCGGAGCCTTCTACGTGGCCGCACAACTCGTGGGCGGAGTCACGGGCGTCGTGATCGCGAATCTCATGTTCGGCCTATCCGCCATCGAGCCCGCCTCCAAGGTTCGCTGGGGGATGGGCCTCTGGATCGGCGAACTCGTTGCCACCTATGGACTCCTGCTCGTCGTCTTCGGGGTCGTCAGATCTCGGCAGGCTTCCATGGTCCCGATCGCCGTGGGCTCGTACATCGCCGCCGCGTACTGGTTCACGTCGTCGACCAGCTTCGCTAACCCCGCCGTCACCATCGCACGCACGCTCTCGGACACCTTCGCAGGCATCGCACCCCGAGACGTAGCACCCTTCGTGATCGCACAAGTACTCGGAGCCCTCGCCGCCACGGTGACGATTCGGCTGCTCTTCCCGGACCGCCGCCAAATCGCCGAGGGCGTCACCGTCCCACACCCCACGGAGGTCAAACCTCGATGTCACGCGTGCTCTTCGTCTGCCGACAGAACGCAGGCCGGTCCCAGATGAGCCAAGCCCTCTTTGAGCTTGGCGCTGTAGGCAGGCACCAGGGACGTTCGGCCGGAACGACCCCGGGCACCGGCGTTCACCCCGAAGTGGTCGATGTGATGCGCGAGCTCGGCATCGACCTCAGCGACAGAACCCCGCGGCGCCTTACCGAGGCGCTGGCTCAGTGGGCGGACATGGTCGTGACCATGGGCTGCGGAGATGAATGCCCCTACATCCCAGGGAAGCGCTACCTTGACTGGGACCTACCCGACCCCAAGGGTCGACCCTTGGCCGAGGTCCGCGCCACGCGCGATCAGATAAGGGCCCGGGTCCTAGACCTGGTCGCGGAGCTGGATGAGGCGGAAGTGGGTACGGCGAAAGACGGCCCGTGTGACACTCAGCCCTGAAACATCAATCGGAAGGCGCGAGAACGCTGCCGTCAGCGAGGGCCGGGCGGAGCTTCGCGACCCGCCGCCTGCTCCTGCGTCTCCAGCTCGCTAAGACGTTGTCTCGCCCGTCGCTCCGATCGATAGCGCTCCGGCACCCTCAGCGTCTTGTGGACGACGAGGTATCCAGTCACCGTGTCCCGAATAACGTAGAACCTGCCATTCTGCACCTGCTCCTCGTCCCGCTCGTACTCGGCGCGAAATCTGCCCATTTAGCTGACCCTCTTTAGCGAGGCGTTGGTGCAGCCAGGACATTCCTTGCTCACCTACCTCATTTGACAAGGGACCCCTACTGCTCACTTGAGGTCGAGAGTCGCGTTACCCGGCAAGCCCGCGACCGTGACCATGGAGACACAGCTGACGAGCACGACGGCGACGTGCATCGTTGCCAGCACCAGAACCGCCCGTCCGGGCTCATGCAGGACCATCCAGATATAGAGATCGGGCAGCCACAGAACCATCGTGCCCAACACGGCCACCCAGCCATAGATCCATCCCGGCGACGAGCTCAACCGAGTCAAGATCGGCCAGCCGAAGCAGGCGATCAAGGCGCCAAGCACAGTTAGCCGACCATAGTCGGAGAACTGGAAATGGGGAAAGCCTGCGAGTGAGGGGAATAGGACGATGGCCGTTCGGGCCAAAAGCCAGTTCAGACCAACCGAGACCAAGACCCCGATCGCAATGCCGAGTGCCGTCCGAAGAAGGGAGGGCTGCAGGGCGGATGGCCGCAGATCGAGTCGGGTCAGACGCACGGCAAGTCGAACCGGAGGCCACTCCTGGATCCGTATCAGCGGGTCGCTGGACACGGAAGCAAAGCACCGCAGGTCCGGCGGAATGTGACAGGGTCTCGAGGACTCAGGGGCCGGCCTCTGGAGGTGCATAACGCGCCCCGAGGATCGGTCCAGCCCGCCCTCATCTGATGGGCGTGCCGGCGATGGTGACAATGGCGCCCAGAGCTCCGGCGCCGAGGAGAGCGCTGACAACGCCTCGGCGCAGGACGAGGACCCATCCGGCGGCCACCAGCAGCATCGTGAATTGCCATGGCTCCGTCAGTGCCAGACCGAGGATGACGGCGGCTCCGCCGATGGCGCCGATCGCGGCCGGCCCGGCTCCCTTCAGGAAGGCTTGCACCAGGTGGCTGCGCTGGAGCCGGCCGAAGTAAGGTCCGCCGAAGAGGACGAAAAGGAACGATGGGGTGAAGGCGACCAGCGAGGCGAGTAGTCCGCCGCCGACGCCAGCGGCGGCATAGCCCACCACCGCGACCGTCTGGACAACCGGGCCGGGCGTGACCTGACCGAGTGCCACGGCGTCGAGGAACTGTGCACTGGTCATCCAGTGGTAGGTGTGGACGGCGTCACCCTGCATCAGCGGGATGATCACGAAGCCGCCGCCAAAGGAGAGCGCGCCGACCTTGAAGGCCACCCAGGCGATCGAGAGCAGCCCCCCGACGGCCGCTGTCGGGATGCTGGCGAGCATCCCCAACGAGGTGGCATGGAGGCGACCGCGAATCGTCAGCTCGAGCAGGCCACACGCGGTCAGGACCACGACCAGGTAGGACCCGAGGGTGGCCGCGGTGACCCCCCCGGCAAGGAGATAGGCAATCCACCGCAGCCGGCTGAAGCTCTCGGGACCGGCCCGCCGCCAGCTCGAGGCCCCCAGCCCGATGGTGGTGTTCGCGGCGACGATGGGCACCGCGGCACCTGCACCGGCGGCGGCGCCGACCAGCCAGAGCGGGGGAGATGCGGAGAGGAAGAGGGCCGCTAGGCCGAGGATGACCACCAGCCCAGGCACGATGAAGCAGACACCGCCGAGCACCGCCCCTACTTGTCCCCGTAGGCGCCAGGCGCAGTAGATCGCGAGCTGGGTGGATGCCGGCCCCGGCAGCAGGTTGGTGGCGGCGATGCCGTCCTCGAAATCGGCGGCCGACAGCCACCGGCGCTCTTCGACACACAACTTGCGAAGGAGGGCGATATGGGTCGGCGGTCCGCCGAAGCCGACGCAGCCGATACGTCCCCACTCGCGAGCAATCGTGGCTAGAGGGATCCGGTCCGAATCCGCTGGGCTCTCCAGCACGTGACAAGCGTAGGCGAATCATTCAAATTGCTACGTCATAATTTGAACATGGCCTCGGCAGCTGACGGGACATCTCCACCTCTGCTCCAGCTGCTCGCCCACGACCTGCGTTGGGCCATGGTGCAGCAGCTGGTCGAGGGTGACCTGCGGGGTAAGGAGCTGGTGGCTCTTACCGGCCGGCCCCCCAATCTGGTGACCTACCACCTGGCCCAGCTGCGCGCCGAGGGGCTGGTGTCGGTTCGGCGCAGTGCGGCTGACGGGCGCGACAGTTACTTCGCACTCGACCTGGACGCCGTCGGCCGCGCCATGGAGGACGTGGCCGCGGCCCTGGGCATCCGTCGGGGGCTTCACGCTAGCCTGGCGGCCGCGTTCGAGCCGAACCGGCCGGCCAGCACCGCACGGGTACTCTTTATCTGTACTGGCAACAGCTCCAGGTCTCAGATGGCGGAGGGCTGGCTCCGGCACCTGGGGGGGCCGCAGATGGTTGCCTGCAGCGCCGGTACGGCGCCGACCCAATTGCACCCGCTCGCCGTCACCGCGATGCGGGAGCATGGGGTGGACATTGCCCGGCAGGTGGCCAAGCCCGTCAGCGTATTCGTCGGCCAGCGCTTCGATCGCGTGATCACCCTCTGTGACCGGGCTCGTGAGGCGTGCGCTGAGCTGCCGCCCGCACGGGCGGCCGCTCATTGGAGCATCCCCAACCCGTCCGAGATGCATCCCCCTGATCTGGACGCCTATCGCGCGACGGCAAGGGAGCTGGAGACTCGCGTCCGCCACCTGCTGGCACGATTGGGACGGTCGCTCCCATGATCCAATCCGTTCACCAAACCGCGAAGGGGGGAGTCTGATGGCAACCGTTCAGGTTCGCTACATAGTCGATGACGTCGACGCCGCAATCAGCTTCTACTGCAGGCACCTCGGCTTCCGTGAGGACATGCATCCGAACCCCTTCTTCGCGATGCTTTCAAGGGGCGATCTGCGCCTGGTGCTCAGCAAGCCCGGAGGCGGGCCGGGCGGCGGAAGCCGGGCAAACCCTGAAGGGCAGCAGCCTCACCCGGGTGGCTGGAACCGGTTCGCAATCGAAGTCGACGATCTCGCCGCGCTCGTCAAGCAGTTGAGGCAGGCCGGAGTCCACTTTCGCAGTGACACCGTCACCGGTGTCGGGGGAAAGCAAGCACTGGTCGAGGACCCGTCCGGCAATGCTGTGGAGCTCTTCGAGCCGATCCTCCCCGAGGCCCGTCTCGGCACCGGCCGACCGGCTTGATCTGGATGACGTGGCTGACCTTGACCAGACCTGCAGTCCGCCGACTGGGTGTCGAGATGACCGAGGCGGGCGTATGCCCACGGACGGCATCGATCCTGACCATTGGACAGGCCAGAATCCAAGGGGAGGACGTGCCCGGTTCCGGCTGACGGACACGAGAGGTTCAGGTCGGCGGACGTGCGGACCCCCGAGATCCCGGCCCGAGATGTCGACGCGGGTAGGGCGCAGACAGGCCCTGCCCTGGCAGCGAGGTGACGGTCGCCCCCACCTGAACTCGGCTGCTCAGCGCGGGCGCCACTGACGGGGCCGGTGCCGTTGACGAGACCGCTGATTCACCCCTCCAACCGCGGGAACCAGTCTGGCCATCCACCCGGAGACCTGGTGTCACGTGCCCTCCTACGAGACGCGGGGTGGGCTGGCGGCGCGGATCACGGTGCGCTCGCGACGCCGAATGACGAGCCGGTTGGTGACTAGACCGATGGCGAGGAAGGCCAGGTACGCGATCCAGAACGCCAGGCCGCTCCCGATCGACAGGGTCAACCCCATCAGCACCACGATCACGACGAATGCCGCCAAGGCCAGACCCCACGCCACCCAGCGCGACCGGGTCCGCAGCCACTGCTCGACGAGGTCGACACCGTTGAAGGCGCAGTAGACGGTGTACCGCCGCCGCAGTACCAGAGTCGGAATGCCTCCGATCTCGCAGCCGCCGTAGCCGATCGCCGCCTGGACCACCAAGGAGACAGCCACGTAGAAGTCGGCACCGACCACCACCGGCCTGGGCACGGATGGAAGCACCCCGACGACGGCGAGCGGGAGGATCAGCGCCAGAGCGCCGAGCCAGGGGTCGACCCGGGCCAGGAACCGATCACCGAGGATCCAGACCAGGGCTGTGTAGGCGGCGGCGCAAAGCAGTACGGTGAGCGCGAGCTGTGCGAGCAGCGATGCGGACACCTGACCGAGATTGCTGGCGGTGCTGATCGCTGCGGCCAGGAACAGGATGCCGGCGACCGCGCGCAGCGAGCGCCCGGCGGGAAGGAGATCTCGTCCCACCCTCTTCGATCCGTCGTCCGACTGGGTGATCACAGGACCTGAGGTCATGTGGACCTCCTCCCGCGGATGTGGACCCGCGGAGCGGCGAATGTCTGGAAGCGGCGCAGTGGAGGCCGCTGGAGGATCGCCGCGGGGAGGGCCATCGCGTACGGGTGCTCTCCCTGCCATGCCGCCCGCCGCCCTTCGGCCGGAAGCCGCAGCCACGCCGCTCCGAGAGGGAGATGCGGCGCGAAGTGGGGCGCCTCCCGAAACATGGCGAGCTCCCGGGCGAAGAGAGTGTCACCGTCGAGGATTGGTGGGTTTGTCATCGGCGATCTCCTCTCAACGCGGCCAGGATCTGCTCGTCGCTGGGGAGGTCTAGACGACACACGCCGAACTCACCTAGCGGCCGGCCGGTGACGTCTCGTCCGTCGACGAGCAGCGTGGGCGAAGGGTAGTTCCCGACGTGCTCCGTGATCTCGGATCGGACGCTGGCCGTGGAGAGGACCCGGTGAAGACTCTCGCGCACGCGATCGACGAGGGGGCAGTCGGGGAGGTGCAGGATCTCGATCCGGGCGACGCACACCTCGGCGCTCATCGCCCGGTCCTCGTCGGAGTGGTCCAGCGAATCCTAGCCATGATCTCTCGCATCAAAAGAACCTCCTCATCGATGCCGTGATGAGTTCTCTGGACTGCGCGGCCCGCCACCCCTCGGCCCCGGATGTCGTCGAACTCGCGGAGTCTCAGCGGCGGCACCACGGCCCCTAGTCGGGGATGGATGTGCTCCGCCTGTTCCACCGTCACCGGGCTCACCTCAGACCACGAGACGGGGGTGAGGCCCGGACCGGCTCGAAGCCTGCAGGGCGCCCTTGCTGCAGGCCAAGCAGCAGCGGATCCATTCGGCATCGACCAACGCCGCCGTGATGTGGCTCACGCGCGCTTCCAGTTCCTCGATCCGGTGACGGGCCAGCCCCTGTGCGGCCTCGCAGCTCTCGGGACCGCCGCCCGCCAGCTCGAGTAGCGACTCCACCTCCTGGGAGGCCGAGCTGCTGAGCGCGCTTGACGAAGCGGACGATATGCACCGCCTCGGGCCTGTAGATCGGATAGCCGGAATCGCGTCCGGGCGGTTCGGGGAGCAGGCCGCGGCGCTCGTAATAGCGCAGGGTTTGGAGGTTCACGCCGGCCTTTCCGGCGACCTCTTCGGTCCGCATGTCGACGACCCTAAACCCTCCACCTGGGTACCGAGTCAAGGCCGCTCATCATCGCATCGTCGGTCCCCGGGCTCGCCGTGGCTCAGCCAGGAGGCCCTTCTGGACGGACGTCGAGGCGACCGAGTCCGGCCTCAGGCCGTTGCGGCCACCATTGCCCGCTGGGTAGCGATGTGAAGACCATGCCGTTGTCGGTGGAGGGGGGCGGAACCGTACGACTTGCGAACGGCCCTGAGGAAGGTGGAGGCAAACGTTGGCGCCGGTGGCGGCGGTGTGGATCCGGGCGCTCCATCCGAAGCACCCGCCGTGTCGAAAGATGCGGGACTACGTGAATGGGCCTGGCGACACCTCGTTGGGGTGGCCCAGGAGGCGTCGGTGACGGGGCCAGGCGTCCTGGGGTCGGTGACGGCGAGTCCAGCGCGGGTTCAGGTGTCGCCTGATGGAGGGCGAGGGGTACTTCGAGGTCTCGGCTGACGCGCTCGCTGGGGAGCTTCCGGGGGTCGCGCTTCGGCACGGATCCGGGTCATGGGAGGCAGGGTCTTGCCAGTGCGCGCCAGGATCGTGGGACCTCACGGGGACGACCTCGTCGACATCAGGTGCGTGGCGGACGGCGAATCCTGTCGATTGGAACGCCACCTCTGCCGACCAGTTCGTCAACATCGTTATGTAGCAAGAAGTCCTGGTCCGTGCCGAGTTCGGCGCAGCAGGTGGATGGGAGGTCTCGAATGAGTCGTATCGGTTTCGCCGGTGCCGGCCGCATCGCGAGGCGGCACGCGGATGCCCCGTTGGCCCTGCGGGATGCGCGAGTGGGCATCCTCAAGTCGCGGGCGGACTGAGATGCTGCGCATCAAGGTCCACAGCGGTGATCGGGATCGGGCTTCGACACTGGTGAATGCGAGCGTGCCGGCTCGCCGCCTGGAACTGGGATCCGGCGGCTCTCACGCGGACGGTCGGCAGATCCTGCTGCGCGACGATGTGACCGGGATCTCCGTCAGCGGCCAGTACGACCAGGTGGGGGAGATGCTGTCCTTCGTCGTGAGGGAGCCGTTGAAGGCTGGTGAGGCCCGGGTCTTCTCGATCGATCCAAGTCCCGAGCCGGAGGTGGAGGCGCGCTTCCAGGCGACGGCGACCTCCAAGCTGGATCGGGTCGAGCTGAGCGTCGGGCGCGATCGCTTCGCCACCTACATCGTGGACGGCACGCGTCGACCCTACTTCTGGCCGGTCCTCGGCCCGTCCGGGGCCTCTCTCGTGCGCGGTCAGGGATCGGCGGACCACCCCCACCACACGGGGCTCTCACTCAGCTACGGCGGTCACAGCGAAGCGGGCTCGGTCAACATCTGGTCCGACTGGGACGAGCCGCCCTATGGACCTGGGGGCCGGATGCTTCACCGTGGGTTCCGCCATCTGCGGGGCGGCCCCGTCTTCGGCGAGCTGGTCCACGATCTGACGTACGTGGACACGGACGGCGAACCGTTCGCCCAGGAGGAGAGGACGGTTCGCTGGTGGTGGGCCAGCGAGGTGGAGAGATTCATCGATATCGAGGCGCGGATCTCGACCGTGACGGATCGAGGCACCCGGCCCTTCATCGTCATGATCCGCATGCCCGGGTCCTTCGGCGACGCCGGGCGAACCACCGCCGCTCCGGAGGTCGACCGGAACGACCAGGCGCGCATCTACCACTCCAGGTGGGTCGATGCGTCCGGCCCGACCGCGGGTCCTCCAGCCGGCCCTCCGCCGGGACCGCCGGAGGAGCATGTCGACGCCCCCGGCCGGCGCCGGCCCCCGAGCGAGCCGGGTACGGGGCCGTGGAACGGAATCGCGCTGTTCGATCATCCCAGCAACCATGGCTTCCCGAATGTGGTGGGAAAGTACGCGACGGCGCAGCAGATCACCCAGGCGCACTATCCGCCACCGGATGCCATGGACGGGCCCTTCTCGTATCGGACGCGGATCCTGGTCCATGACGGCGATGCCGCGGGGGCGAACGTGGAGGCCCTGGCCGGGGACTACGCGTCCGGCTGTCGCGTCGAGCTCACCGAATGAGGGCAGGCAGGGACAAGTCCGGTCATGGGCCGGACGGGTGACCGATGGACCGCTGATGCGACCGGTCGATCTGACCATAGACCGATCGGTCTGTCGGCCGTCCCCGGTGTCGCTCCTCGACGTTCGGGGCAGTTGGGGTCTCGCCCCCTGATCTCCTGGCGCGCTCTCCACCGAACGCTGGCCGGCGCCCGACCGGCCGCTTCATGAGGTCAGGCGCGGGGGAGTCGCGTTCCGCTCAGTACGGGCACCGCTTCTCGGCGATCTCGTCGGGATTGAGCTGGGCGAGCTCGGCGAGGAAGGTGCCGAAGTGCCGGCCGGGACGGTAGCCGATCGCCTCCGCGCCGACGGATTCAACGACGCTGGGCCGCCGCGCGATCTCGATCGAATAGCGGTCGACCAGCTCCCGCGAGCCGGGGAAGGTCCGCTCGCAGGCCGCTGCCGGGTCCTCCTCCCAGCCGGCGAGGTCCTCTTCCGCGAACGCGTTCGCCCGGACCGCGTGCACCAGGTGACCCTCGGGGCCGGCGGCGGGCGGAGGGGCGGTGAGCGCGTCGACGGCGAGCCGTACGCAGTCGAGCACGTCGTCGCGATCCACACCGCCGTAGAGGAGGCGCGCGCCGTACCGGTTCAACCAGTTCGTGCCCCAGGGCGTGAAGTCATGGGGGCGGACGATGACGTACCTCATCCCGTTGTTCTGCCGGTGGTACTCGCAGATCTCCTCGCCGATCCGCTTCGTGAACCCGTACTTCTCGTAGTGGAAGAACCACGACATCGAGGAGAGGAACACGAGTCGCGTGATCCCGGCGGCGCGAGCGGCCTGCATCGCCCAGAACGCCCCGTCGACGTTCAGCCGCCAGAAGTCCACCTCGGTCTTGGCCCGGCTGTGGATGCCGTGCCAAGCCGGGGTGTGGAGCAGTAGGTCACAGCCCTCGATCGCCCGCTCCAGACCGAACCCGGCCTGGATGTCGACCTGGTGGAACTCGCAGCCCGCGAACTGCTCGAGGTCCGGGAGCGGGTCGATGTCGCTGAGCACCACCTCGTGGCCGGCCGCGCGCAGCAGGGCGGTGACGCCGGTGCCGATGTTGCCGCCGGCGCCGGTCAGGAGGACACGCATGCTCGGGCCCCCAAAGATCTCGGACGTTACTCGGGCCGTTCCCCGGCCCGGTCGAGGCGGCGCTTGGCCTCCTCGTAGACGTCGGCCGGAAGGGGTCCGGCTTCCGAGGCGCGGACGTTCTCGGCGAGGTGGGCGGGATTCACCGTTCCCGCGATCACCGTGTCGATGCCGGGGTGGCTCAGCGTGAACCGCAGCTGCCACTGCGTGCGGCTCTCGCCGTCGGCGAGGAGCTCGTCGAGCCCCGCGCGCTCCCAGATCGCCCACCGGTCAGCCGAACCGAGCCCCCGACCTGGCTCGCCCCGCGCCACACCGCCACGGATGATGGTGCCGGCGCCGGCCTCGTGGGCCCGGATGATGAGGTTCTCGTGCCGGCGCTCCAGCGCCGAGTAGGGGATCTGGAAGGCGTCGAACACACCCCAGTCGATGTAGGTGCCGAGGTGCGGGGAGGTCGACGAGATGCCGATGAACCGGGTCTTGCCCGCCGAGCGGATCTCATTCAGGGTGTCGACCACCTTGTGCTCGTCGGCCAGCTGGGCCGACGGGTTGTGCAGCTGGAGCAGGTCGACGTGGTCGGTGCGGAGCTTGGCGAGACTGTCGTCGATGTTGCCCAGCAGGTGATCGCGGTGCCACTCATGCGGCGTCTCGTCGTGGTCGCCGGCGGGCACCATCGAGCAGCCGCACTTGGTGGCTAGCACGTAGTCGCCGCGGCGATCGGCCAGGAACTCGCCGATGTACCGCTCGCTCTTGCCGTAGTCGTTGGCGGTGTCGATGAGGGTGACGCCGGCGTCGAGGACGGCGGAGAGGATTTCGCCGGCCTCATCGTCGGTGACCTGGCGGCCGCCCCAGATCCGCTCGCCGCGGATCTCCATGGCGCCGAAGCCGAGTCGGGTCACGTTCAGTCCGGTACGGCCTAGAGGCCTGGTCTCGAGCATCGGTCGGCCTCCCCCTACCAGGCGTAGTCCTCGGGCGCCGTCTTGTGCCCGGGGAAGATGTCGTCGAGCCGGTCCAGGGTCGCCTGGTCCAGCTCGACGTCGAGCGCGCGCTGTCCTGCCTCCAGCTGCTCCATCGTCCGGGGTCCGATGATCGGCGCGGTCACCGCGGGCTGCGCCAGCAGCCAGGCCAGGGCGACGTCCCCGGGCTGGTGCCCCAGCTCCTCGGCCAGCGCCTCGAACCGCTCGAGTTGCCCCCGGTGCTGCTCGACCCGGGCCTCGTCGTACCGCCGCCTACCGTCCCGCTGGCCGCTGAGCACGCCCCCCAGCAGGCCTCCCGCCAGCGGCGACCACGGGATCACGCCGAGCCCGAAGTGACGCGCCGCCGGCAGCACCTCGAGCTCGACCGCTCGGTTGAGGAGGTGGTAGATGGACTGTTCGCTGACCAGACCCAGGTAGTGGCGCCGCGCGGCCACGCCCTGCGCCAGCGCGATGTGCCATCCGGCGAAGTTGCTGCTCCCGGCGTAGAGGATCTTGCCGGCCGACACGGCGACCTCGATCGCCTCCCAGATCTCATCCCACGGCGTGTCGCGGTCGACGTGGTGGAACTGGTAGAGGTCGATGTGGTCCGTCTGCAGCCGCCGCAGGCTGGCGTCGAGTGCATGGCGGATGTTGTAGGCGGACAGCCGGGACTGGTTCGGCCAGCTGCCCATGTCGCCGAAGACCTTGGTCGCCAGGACCGTCCGCTCGCGCCGGCCGCCACCCTGGGCGAACCAGCGTCCCACGATCTCCTCGGTCCAGCCCTTCTTCTCGGCACCACCGTAGACGTTGGCCGTGTCGAAGAAGTTGATGCCCGCCTCGTGAGCGGCGTCCATGATCGCGCCGGCGTCCGGCTCGGCGGTCAGGGCACCGAAGTTCATCGTGCCCAGGCAGAGCCGGCTGACGGTCAGGCCGGTGCGGCCCAGATGGGTGAACTGCATAAGGGCCACCCTAGTCGGGCCGGGGATCAGATGTCCAACAGAAGAATTCGCTAGGTTCGAGAACCTAGACTTCTCAATCGTGGAACTCCGCCAGCTCGAGCACTTCGTCGCCGTCGCCGAGGCGCGGCACTTCACCAAGGCGGCGGAGGAGAAGCTGATCACCCAGTCCGGTCTCTCGGCGTCGATCCGGGCCCTCGAGCGCGAGCTCGACGCGCTCCTGTTCGTCCGCAACACCCGCAACGTGGAGCTGACCGCGGCTGGGCGGGCCCTGCTCGCCGAGGCGAGATGCACCCTGGCCGCCGCCGCCTCCGCACGGGACGCCGTCGCCGCCGTGCAGGGCGTGCTGCGCGGCCGGCTCTCGGTGGGCCTCGAGCAGTGCCTCGGGGTCGTCGACGTGCCGGCGCTGCTCGCCCGATTCCGGACGGCGCATCCGGGGGTGGAGATCTTCGTCCAGCAGAGCGGCTCCAGCCCGATGCTGGAACAGGTCGCCTCGCACCGGCGGGACCTCGCCTTCGTGGCCACCGGGGGCGAGCCCGTCGACGGGGTCGAGCTACGGCCGCTCACCCGCGAGGCGATGGTCCTGGTCTGCCATCCCCAGCACTGGCTCGCCGACGGCGGCCCGGTGCCCCTGCAGAGGGTGTCCGGCGAGGCGTTCATCGACTTCTCACCGGACTGGGGAGCGCGCGGGATCTCCGACCGCGCCCGCGCCGCGGCCGGCGTGCCGGATCCGGTCACGATCGAGGTCAACGACGTGCACACCCTGCTCGCGCTCGTCGGCCACGGTCTCGGCATCGCGCTGGTGCCGCAGCGGATCGCCGCCAAGCCGGGCTGCCACGCGACCGTGCCGATCGAGGCGGGCGTGGCCGACGCCTGGCAGGTGTCGATCGCGCTTCCCGCCGGCTCAGCGCCCAGCCCGGCGGCAGATGCCCTGATCAGGCTGCTGGGCGATTGAGGGGCGCCGTCACCTGGGTCAGGGTCGATCGGTGAAACGCACGGAGAGCTGGAGGCCGCCGGCGTAGGGGAGGGTCAACGATCGGAAGCCGTTCGCCGGGTCCTGCATGAAGGCGAAGTAGTCGGCATAGCCGGCAGCGGCGCTGATCGTGTTGTCGCAGGCGACGATCGCGCCCTGGCGAAGGTGCGGGCCGACCAGCTCGACGGCCGGTCGTGCCATCGGGGTCCAGATGTCCATGAGCATGAAGTCGACCGGCCCTTCCAGCGTCCTCAGCGTCTGCCGGAGGTCGCCCTCGCGAAGCTCGATGAAGTCGCTCAGCCCGGCTCGCTCCCAGTTGGCACGCGCCGCCCTCGCCTTCTCCGGCTCGTACTCGGTGCCGATCACACCGCCCTCGCCTCCTCCGGCCCTGACGTTGTCCCGGACGGCGGCGGCGAGATAGAGGGTCGACACGCCGTGCGAGGTGCCGATCTCGACCACCCGGCGCGCGTCGAGCGCCCGGCAGAGCAGGTAGCAGAGCTGCGCCTTGTCGTCGTCGAGGGCCACCATCTTGTCGCTGAGGAAGGCCTTGACCCGGGCGGCGTGCTCCTCCTCCGACTCGTCGGGTCGACGGTCCCCGTCCGAGGCGTCACCGGTGAGACCGGCCCACTGCGCGTCACTCTCCTCCTGCAGCGAGGCGAGGATGCGTTCGAGGCGGGGATCCTGCAGAACACTCATGGGAAGCTCCTTCATGTCGGGGGGGATGGCCGGCTCGACCCGATCGCAAGTATCACGGGCGGGTGGCCCGGCCATTGATCGGAGAGGATCCCGGTGAAGCAGACCACGCCATGGACCCCGGGTCGCCCGCAGCATGTCGGGCAGCGTCGGCACCGAGCACCGCCCAGTCGAGATCGCTCCGGAACGCCACCACCGACGCGACCGGGACGCAGGTGAACTCCGCATACCCTCCGTCGAGGATCCGTCCCGTGCCTCTCATCAGCGCGGCCACCTGCCGGCCGGCCTCGGACTCCCCGCCCGGGCACTCGGCGACGACGCCCGTGGCCTCGATGCCGAGCACGCGGGGGAATGTCACGCCCTCGGCCAGGCCCAGGCGCGTGTGCAGCTCGGAGCGATTCAGGCCGAAGGCACAGCGATCAGGACCCACCCCGGCTGTGCCGTCGGCATCGACATTCAGGTGCTTCGCTCCTGAGATCGGCCCGCCGCATCGGCGGCCGGGCTCAGGACGGCGGCTGGCCGACCTGGATCCGATTCCCGTCGGGGTCGGTGATCGTCGTGCGACGCACCCCCACGTCCGCCATGGTCTCGACCGGGTCGCTGGCGACGCCGCGCTCGAGACAGCCGCTCACGAACGCATCGATGTCGTCGACGAGCAGCGTGCAGTACGACGAACCGACGCGGCTCGGATCGGCGACGACGTAGATCCACCCCGTCTCGGTCACCCGCCACGCCGCCTCGCTGTCGTTCGGGATCAGATCCGGCGAGCGGCCCAGGAAGCGCTCGTACCAGGCCACCGCCGCGTCCAGGTCGGCGACGGGGATGCTGGCGAAGACGTGGGTGACGGACACTCGGCCGAGGATACCCACCTGCTTCCGGGCCGGCCGCCTGCCTGGCGTCGCGTGATCCCGACCGGATGCGAGGCGGGAGCCGGCGGTCGCTATCATCCGCGAGATGGCCGACGCGCTCGCCACCTGGTCGTCGCTGTCCACACCCTGGCACACGGCGTTCCAGCAGGCATGGGAGTCGTGGCGGTCGGGCTCCGCCGCGGTGGGAGCCGCCGTCACCGATGCCAGCGGTTCCATCGTCGCCGTCGGCCGGAATCGGCTCTCGGAGGCTCGGGACGGCACCGCGCCGCTTGCGGGGACGCCCATGGCGCACGCGGAGATGAACGCGCTGGCCAGCCTGCCGACGGGGAGGTTCGACGGCCACACCATCTACACGACCTACGAGCCCTGCCTCATGTGCTCGGCGACGATCAGAGGCACCTACCGGATCCCCCGGGTCGCCTTCGCCTCGCACGATCCCACGTGGCGGGGGTTGGAGGAGGCATTCCGCGCCCAGGAGGCGGTGTTCAGGAGCGCTCCCGCGCGCCATCATCTTGGCGGTCCCTACGGTGCCTTCGCCTACATCCTCCACATCTCCTGGGTCCTGCGCCAGTCGCCGGGCGTCGGCGGCGCCCATCAGCGGCACGCTCCCGGACGCCTGGCACTGGCGCGGCGGGTGACCGATGAGGGAGTGCTGCGTCAGGTGAGCGATGCCGGGGGCGGCCCGGCGGAGGCCGCGGGACGGCTCTGGCCCGAGCTCCAGGAACTCGCCGCCGAGGATTCGTGATCAGGAGAGCCAGTCGCCGGCGAGCTGGACCAGCCGGGCCGTGATCCGGTCCCGTTCGTATAGCGTGTGGTGGTCCATGTAGGCCGGCCACCCGAACAGGAGGGTGGCCAGCTCGGCGGCCATCATCGAGCGGCGCAGCAGCGCCGGATCGACATCGCGGCGGGCGACGTACTCATCCACCATCGCCTCCACCGGTGGATCGGCCCCGTCGGCGTAGGCCCGCCCGAAGAGGAAGGCGAGATCGATGCCGCAGGTCCCGACCCCGGCCGCCTGCCAGTCCGCCCAGACCAGGCGATCGCCGTCCCGCAGCAGGTTGTCGACATGGCAGTCTCCGTGGATGAAGCCGGCCGGGCCGGCGTCGAGCGCTCGCGCCAGCGCGGCCGGATCGTCGAGAAGGTCGGCGGCGCGACCGGCGGCGGGCGTCCGCGACCAGTGGTCGATCGCCATCCCCGCCGGCGGATCGTCGAGCACGCCTCGGACCCAGGGCGCGTGGATCCACGGGTCTCGCCTGGGCGCCTCGAACGAATGCAGCACCGCCAGCTGCCTCGCCGCCTCCAGCCACTCGGAGCGCGCCCACGTCCGCGCCGGGGCGGCCGCCCGGTGGACCGAGAGCAGCATCGCCGTCAGCTCCTCGGAGTCGGCATCGGCGAGCAGTTGTGGGGTCGAGAGGGGGATGCTCTCGGCGAGATCCCGGTAGAAGCGGAGCTCGCGCCGCGCCTCGATGCGCTGCGCGGGCTCGCCCTCGCTCACCTTGAGCACCGCATCCCGGCCGGCCAGCCTCACGCGATAGACGCCGGAGCTCGACATCGAACCTGCCAGCGCGACCGCCTGGGCACCGCCCGACAGGCCCATCGCCCGCAGGCCGCGCGCCCCCCTGTCACCGACGTTCGTATCCGTGGCCACCAGGCTAGCGGCGTCGGTCGCGCTCGCGCCAGCGGTTGGTGGCGGGAACTCACGAGCGCTCCGGGCCCGAGGAGGTGGCGGCCAGCCCGCAGAGGAGGACGGCGAGCACGAGCAGGGATGGGGCCAGCGCGGCTCGGTACACGCCGCCGACGAAGACGCCGATGATCGCCGGCAGCGTCGCCGCTCCCAAGGTCGACGCGGCGACCCTGGTAGCTGACGATCCCGCTCCCGGCGAGATCTCCCAGCCGCTCCCGCGTGGTCAGCGTCAGCAACGGTCGCGTTCGCGCTCACGCCAGCGCCAGGAGAGGTGCTGGGTCAGGAAGAGGGCCGCCAGCAGGGACCGACCATGGCGCCGACGCCGTGGCAGGCGTGCATCCAGATGACCTCGCGCGCGTCGAAGCGGTCGACGGCGAACGTGTTGAGGCCGCAGTCGATGGCGCCAAACCCGGCTCCGAGGAGCGCGGTGCCGCCCAGCATCATCCACAGCGACGGCGCCACGCAGTAGATGGCGAGACCGACGACGTAGAGCGCCGCCCCGAGGGTGAGGAGGCGCCCCAGCCCGATCCGCGAGAGGGCGCGCCCGCTGGCGACGCCGGACAGGATCCCGGCGGCGATGCGATGCCTCGAGGCCGAGCTCCGCGCCGCCGGCTGCCCGCCGGCGGGGACGGTGCGCACGACGATAGGGTACTGATCAGGGAGTGCAGCGAGCAGTTGACAGTAGGGCTCCGATATATCGACAATTACTGCGATATATCGGAGGAACGCAGAGAGGTGAAGGCACATGGCTGAGAACGACCCGCCCGCCCAGCGGGGCCCGTGGCACGACATGCGGCGGCCCTCGCACGAGCTGGAGGACACCATCGCCGAGCTCTTCGCGCCGGAGGATGAGGCGCTCCGAGGGACGACGTCCCGGGCCGCCCGGGAGGGATTGCCCCCGATCTCGGTGTCGGCGCTGCAGGGCCGGCTGCTGCAGGTGCTGGCCGCCGCCTGCCAGGCACGCAGGATCCTCGAGATCGGCGCCCTCGCCGGCTACAGCGGGACCTGGCTGGCCCGGGCCCTTCCCGCCGGCGGCCGCCTGATCTCGCTGGAGATCGATGAGCGGCACGCCGGCGTCGTCCGCGAGTCGTTCCGCCTGGCCGGGGTCGACGACCGGGCCGAGGTCCGTGTCGGCCCGGCGCTGGAAACGCTCCCCGGGCTGGCCGGGGAGGCGCCGTTCGATTTGGTCTTCATCGACGCCGACAAGGACGGCTATCCGGACTACCTCGCCTGGGCGATCCGGCTGTCGCGCCCCGGCACCGTGATCGTCGCCGACAACTGCGTGATGGGCGGATCCGGTCTCAGGAGCCCGGACGAGCCCGATGGCCAGCACCAGGGCGCGCGCCGCTACAACGGGATGGCGAGCACCGACCCGCGGCTGACCTCGGTGGCGCTCCCGATCGGCAGCGGCATGACGGTGTCCGTCGTTCGCACCGCGGCCGAGGGCACGGGCTCGTAGCCGCCATGACCGGTTCACAGGAGATCTCCGGGCTGGCGGCGGGCGTCCCCTTCGTCGCCGTCCCACCGCGCGGCGCGGCGGGGCCGGCGCCGCTGATCGTGCTCTGGCACCTGATGGGGGCGCCGGGCAGCCCGGCGGCGATGGCGAGCGCCCTGCCCCTGGACGACGTGCCCGCCTGGCGCGTCTACCTGGAGCTGCCCGGCACCGGGAGCAGGGCCTCCGTGCCCGACCGCGAGCGGCTCGTGGAGTGGTTCACGAGCACGGTCGGGCAGGCCGTCGACGAGCTCCCCCTCGCCGTCGACGCCCTGCGGAGGGAGCTGCCCATCGCGCCGGGACCGGTCGGCCTGGTCGGCGGATCGGCGGGCGGATGGGCGGCCCTGCTGGCGCTGCTCCACCGCCGCCTGCCCATCGCCGCGGCGGTCCTCGTCAACCCGGCCGTCCGCGCCGAGTCGGTGGTGGCGGTCAACGAGCGCGCCGGCGGGTTCCGCCATCCCTGGACCCCGGCCGACCGGGCGGGGGCGCCGTCCCTGGACGGGCTCCGCCTCCTCGACGCCGATGGCGCGCCGGAGACGGCCGTCCTGATCCTGACCGGGGAGCACGAGTATCCGGAGTTCGTGCCCGATCAGGAGGCCCTGTATCGGGGGCTCCTGAACCGGCCGGACGGGCCGCGCCGGGCGGAGCGGCAAACGCTCCCCGGGCTGGCCCACATGTTCGCCCCCGAGCCCGGCGACCAGCCCCATCCGCAGACGCCGGAGGCGCGGCGGATCGACGCCGCCATCGCCGTCTGGATGGGTCGCCATCTGCTGTCGGACTCCGGCTGAGCGGCGCCCGGTCCCGACTACAGTGGGGTCCTGGTTCCTGGCGGAATGGCGCTCAAGGAGGTAGGCGTGGCGTCTGGAGATCTGACCCTGCGCTCGGCGGCGGTGGTCGATCCGGCCCGCGAGTCGGTGACCGGTGACCGGCGCGTCCGGATACGGGACGGCGTCATCCGCGCCGTCGAGCCGGAGGACGGCTCCTCGCTCGGCGAGGGCGAGATCGACGCCTCCGCCGGGTACCTGCTGCCGGGCCTGATCGACTGCCACGTCCACGTCATCAGCGCCTCCGCCAGCACCACCCTTCAGGCCGACATGTACGCCAGCTTCGTGGCGGCGCGGGCGGCCCGGAACATGGGGGAGATGCTCCGGCGCGGCTTCACCACGGTCCGCGACGCGGCCGGCGCCGACGGCGGCCTGGCCGAGGCCGTCGAGCGCGGGCTGATCCTCGGGCCCCGGCTCATCTACGCGGGCAAGGCGCTGTCCCAGACCGGGGGCCACGCCGACATCCGGCCGGCGGGCAGGGAGACCCACGATCCCCACTACTTCGTCCCCACGCTGGGCCGGATCTGCGACGGCGTCGACGAGGTCAGGCGGGCGGCGCGGGACGAGATCCGGCGGGGCGCCTCCCACATCAAGATCATGGCCTCGGGCGGCTGCGCCAGCCCCACCGACCGGGTCGACTCGCTGCAGTTCTCGCAGGAGGAGCTCGAGGCCATCGTCGAGGAGGCGGCCGCGGCCGGGATCTACTGCGCCGCCCACGCCTACACCGCCGACGCCGTCAACCGCTCCCTCCGGGCCGGGGTCCGCACCATCGAGCACGGCAACCTCATGGACCAGACCTCGGTCGCGCTCTTCAGAGAGCGGTCGGCGTTCCTGGTCCCGACCCTGATCACCTACTCGGCCCTGGTCGAGAACGGCGCCGCGCTCGGCCTCTCGCGCTTCAGCCTGGAGAAGTCGCGGCAGGTCTACGACGCCGGGCTGGCCTCGCTCGAGATGGCGGACAGGGCGGGCCTCCGCATCGCCTTCGGCACCGACCTGCTCGGCGACATGCAGGTGCGGCAGAGCGAGGAGTTCGCCATCCGCGCCCGCGTGCAGCGCCCCGCCGACGTGCTCCGCGCGGCGACGACGACCGCGGCCGAGCTCCTGCGCCTGGAGGGCCGGGTCGGCGTCGTCGCGCCCGGAGCCCACGGCGACGTGGTCCTCGCCCGGCACAACCCCCTCGACGACATCAGCCACCTCGCCGACCCCGAGCGGGAGCTGGTGTGCGTCGTCAAGGGGGGAGAGCTGGTCGTCGACCGCCGGGCGGCCTGAGCCCGCTACATCTCGACGGCGCCGGCGGCGTTGCCGATCATGTAGGCGTAGTCGCCGGGGTCGACGGTGGAGACGCCCTCGCGGACCAGGATCAGGATCGAGGAGTCGTAGGGCGCTCGCAGCGTCTCCAGGAGCTCGAAGGTTGCCGCGTTGCGGACCTCGCCGAGCACGGTCCCGCCGGCGACGCGGCCGCCCAGCCGCTCGACCTCGACATGGGAGATGAGCGTCCCGCCCTGGCTGGGGCGGATCGTGACCAGCTCGTCGAAGACCCACTGCCGCTCGGCCCGCACCGCCTCGCCGGGGATCATCCCCAGGTGGCGCATCACGCTGAGCGCGCCGCCGAAGCCCTTGGCGATGTAGTACTCGTCGCGGTGCCCGCCGCCGCCGAGCTCGGACACGATCGAGGGGATGCCCAGCTGCCGGGCCTCTCCGGTGAGCGTGCCGGCGAAGCCCTGGCTGCGGTAGAGGTATTCGCAGCCGTAGGCGCGGCTCAGGTCGGGGTCCCGCTCGTCCAGGTAGATGTAGTCGACGGTGGGGAAGGTCCCGCCCGAGTGGTAGTCGATCAGGTACTGGATGCGGGGCAGGAACTCCCGGCGGATGACGTGGGCCAGCTGCTCGGTCAGCATCCCGCCGGGATCGCCGGGGAAGACCCGGTTCAGGTTCATCATGTCCAGCGGCGTGTTCCGCCTCGCCGCCTGGAGGGCGTAGGGGTTGGCCACGGGCAGGGCGAGGACGGATCCGGTGAGGGTGGCGGGGTCGATCGCGTCGAGGGCGCGGCGAACCATCTCGACGCCGAGTGGCTCGTCGCCGTGGATGCCGGCCACGAGGCCGAGCACTGGACCCTCCTCGGCGCCGACGATCTCGTGCACGGCGAGCTGGACCTCGTGCCCGTTGGCGAGGGTGAAGACGGGGATCCACCGGATCGACCGGCCTGGCATGCGCGTGGCCAACTTCGGCTACCTCCTGGGTCTGGGTGGCGGGGGGACGGGACGTCTTCGGGCCGGCATCGGCGTCACTCCGGGAAGTGGCAGGCGGCGACGTGGTCGGCCGGCCCCATCGGCCGGAGCGGCGGCGGGTCGGTCCGGCAGACGTCCTGGGCCTTCCAGCAGCGGGGGTGGAAGGGGCAGCCGCCGGGGAGCCGGCTCGCGTCGGGCGGGTCGCCGGCGACGGTGATCCGGCGCCGGGCTCGCTCGACCCGGGGGTTGGGATGGGGCACCGCCGAGAGCAGCGACACCGTGTAGGGATGCTTCGGGGAGCCGTAGAGGTCGCCGGCTCGGCCCAGCTCGACCACCCGCCCCAGGTACATGACGGCGATGCGATGGCTGATGTGGCGGACGACGACCAGGTTGTGGGAGATGAAGAGGTAGGCGATCCCGAACTCCCGCTGGATGTCCATGAAGAGGTTCAGGACCTGGGCCTGGATCGAGACGTCCAGCGCCGACAGCGCCTCGTCGGCGACGATCAGCCGCGGGTTGAGGGCCAGCGCCCTGGCGATGGCGATGCGCTGCTGCTGGCCGCCGCTGAACTGCCCCGGCCTGCGCCGGAGCGCCTCTTCGCCGATCCCGACCTGCTCGATCAGCTCGCGGATGCGGTCCTTCCACTGCGAGCGCGGCAGCGAGCGGTGGATGAGGAGCGGCTCGGTCAGGATCTGCTCGACCGTGAAGTGGGGGTTGAGGGAGGCGAAGGGGTCCTGGAAGATGACCTGCATCTGCCGCCGCAGCGGCTTCATCTCGCCCGCCCCGAGCCCGCTGATGACGCGGCCGTCGAACCGCACCTCGCCGCTGGTCGGCTGGAGCAGGCCGAGCATGACCCGGCCCAGCGTCGACTTGCCGCAGCCGCTCTCGCCGACCAGCCCCAGCACCTCGCCGGGATGGACCTCGAGGTCGACCCCGTTGACGGCGTGGACGGTCGAGGTGCGCAGGCCCAGGCCGTGGCGGCGCTCGAAGACCCTGTGGACCCCGACCGCCTCGATCAGCGGCGCGGTGGCGGTGACCGGCTCGCTCACTGGTGCACCTTGTGAGTGTCGGCAGCGAGATTGGAGATGCTGCCGATGCCCCCGAGGTGCCGCCGGGCCATCGCCCTGCTCGCTCGACGCTTGGACGTCCATCGTGAGTTCTGCGAGGCCCGGTGGTTGCCCC
>DATAXV010000102.1:0-5938 GCA_036272915.1 Candidatus Dormiibacterota bacterium | reverse complement strand
CCTGTCGCGATGCCGGAGAGGGCATCGTAGCCCGCGCCACGGTCGGGGTCAGGTCAGCCGGATCACCGGATGGGGCAGGTCGTCCTTCGCCGGCCCCTCGAAGAATCGCGTCACCGCCGTGCCCAGGGAGAGGAACTCGACCATGTGCTCGGGCCCTCGACCGCCCTCCCACTCGTGGATCTCCATGGTCACGTCTCCACCGACGGCGCCGTCGGCGCTGACCTCGACCATGTCCCGCCGCAGGCTGGCCATGGCCAGATCCCGGGCCCGCATCGCCGCCTCGCTGTACTGCTGCACCTCCTGCCCGTACCAGCTGCCGAGCTGCATCGCGGTCCGCCAGCCGCTGGCCACCCAGAGTGCGCAGACGCCCATGACCACGCCGCAGGGGACGTACCCGGAGCGGAGCAGCTTGGCGAAGTCGGTTCCCGAGAGGAGCGAGAGAAAGGGCCGGAACCCTGGCTCCGGCGTCAGCCCGTCGGCGGTCACCGCCGTGCCCAGCGCGGTGAACTCGATCACCGAATTGCCGACGTCGATGCGCCGCAGCTTGAGGCGGACGCCGACCACGCCGTGGGCTCCGGCCGCCTCGGCGCTCATGCGGTCCAGGGCCAGGCGCCGGGCTCGCCGCAGCGCCCCCGCGTACTCGGGCAGCTCCTGGGTCAGCGAGTAGCCGCCGTAGATCCCGCCCATGCCCATGGCGCCGCCCATCCCCGTGCTCATCCCGTAGATGCCGGGCCAGAACTGGTGCACGCAGCATCCCATGACCTGGCCCACCGGCCGGAAGCCGCAGCTCCTGATCGCCGCCAGCTCGGCGACGCTCAGCGTGCTGCCCCAGGCGCGCTTCAAATCACCGGTCAAGGGGCAGCACCATCGTCGGCGGCGCGGCGTCGACCTCGTCGTCCCAGCGCCGGACCGCCGTGCCCAGGGCCAGGAACTCGATCACGCGGTTGCCCCAGGCGTGGGCGCGCTCGGTCAGCTTGACGCCGACGATCCCGTCGGCGCCGAACGAGCGAGCCTCCATGTCCATCCGCTCCATGGCCAGCTCCCTGGCCTTGTACATGCCCTCGGTCAGGTTGGTCAGCTCCTGGTTGCGGGTGCGGCTCGTGAGCCAGGCGCCGACCGACTGCGGGGCCGCCATGTAGACGCAGCTGCCCATGACCAGGCCGAGCGGCCGGTAGCCGGTCCGCAGCAGGGTCCAGAAATCCTGGCCGGAGAGGTCGGAGGTGAAGACGGTGCCCCGCGCCGTGCGCAGCGAGCCTCTCCTCGAGCGCGAGCGGATGGCCGTTCCCACCGTCGAGAACTCGGCCAGCCCGGCGCCCCACCGGCGGAAGTCGATGCTGATGTGGACGCCGACGATCCCGTCGGCCCCGGCGCTTCCCGCCTCCCGCTCCATCCGTCGCATCGCCGCCTCGCGGGCGCCGTACATGGCCTGGGACAGCTGGGTGATCTCCCCACCCTGGGTCCAGGCGGGCAGCATCTGGAACCCGATGTGCCAGATGGCGCTGCCCATCACCAGCTGCAGGGGCTCGCAGCCGGCAGCCTCGATCGCCACCAGCTCGGCCGGGCTCAGATCGCAGGTGAAGCCGGAGGCGTGATGGGTCGGTCCGCGCTGCTCGAGCGCCCGCACGGCCCGGCGGGCCATCTCGGCGGCGGGCGAGGCTGCCATCAGCCCTCCAGGCCGAGCACGAGCTGGGGCTTGGCTATCTGGTGGTCCTCGCGCAGCGGCCGGACCGCCGTGCCCACCGAGAAGAACTCGATCGTGTGGCTGCCCCACACGTGCGATTCCTCCTTGAGCTGGACGCCGACCACACCCTCCGCCTTGAGCTCCTCGGCCTCGGTCTGCATCCGCTCGATAGCGAGCTCGCGAGCCTTGTAGAGCGCCTGGGTGAAGTTGGGCAGCTCCTGGTTGCGGCCGACGCCGCCCAGCCACTGGCCGAGGCCGCGGCGGCCGACGTGGTAGACGCAGCTCCCCATGACCAGGCCGAGCGGCGCGTAGCCGGACTGGATCAGGGTCCAGAAGTCCTGACCGGAGAGGTCGGAGGTGAAGGGGCGCCCGGCCGAGTTGCGCAGCCGGCCCTGGCGGGAGCGGACGGCGGTGCCGATGGCGATGAACTCGCCGGAGTGCTGGCCGAACTCATAGAAGTTGATGTCCAGCCGGACGCCGACGATGCCGTCGGCGTCGAGCTCGTTGGCCTCCGCCTCCATCCGCGTCATGGCCAGCTCGCGGGCGTGGTACATGGCCTGGCTGAGCACGGTCAGCTCCTGGCTGGTGCGCAGGCCGGCGAACTGGAAGCCGATGTGATAGATGGACGAGCCGACGACCAGCCCCAGCGGCTCGAACCCGGCCTCCTTGACCAGAAGGAACTCGTTGACGGAGAGATCGCTGGTGAAGATCTGAGGGCGGCCGCCCTCGCCACGCATCTCCGCCAGCCGCTGCTCCGCCTCGGCGGGGACGCCCAATCTCTGCTCTTCGCTCATTCGACCAACCTGCTCAAAGCCCGGCGCGCCTCGACGTGCCGCTGGGCGTAGTCGGCGAGATCCTTGACCAGGGCGTCGACCCAGGCCTCCAGCCCCATTTCCTCGGTCTTGAGGGTGATGCCCCTCACCGCCTTGGACGACGTCGCGGTCACACCGTGGCGCGTGCGCTGGAGTGTGTAGTGGCGTTCCTCCAGGGTCACGGCCAGGGCGGTGGCGCCGTGCTTGCGGCGAAAGAGGCCACCGCCGCGGTCGACCTCGACGAAACCGGGGAGGGCGCCCTCCAGCTTCGCAGCCAGCGCCTCCATGAACGTGTCCAGATCGCCGGACTCGGCTCGTATGGAGGCCGCCGCCATCTCGACGTCGAACCCGGGGTCCCCGCTGCTGGCGGCGGGCTGCATCTCCCCAGTCACCCCTCTATATATGCACAAAGGGGACGCGAACTGGCCGCAGACTCTCGGCTGATTCAAGGAGGGGGCCGCGGAATCGATGGAGCCGCTGGTGTCCGGTCGAAAGCCGGATCTCAGGTCTCGGTGAGGAGATCCAACAGGCCGTGCGAGGGGAGGAGGTCCGGCGTCTCGATCGTTTCCCTCATCGCTCTCACCTCCTGATGGACCTGACGCAAGGGTCGGGGTTCCCACATAGAGCCTGCCTCTGGTCTCGCCCTGGAACTGCAGCAGTCCGGAACCGCCCCGGGGAACGGAGATTACGACTGGCGGTCTGGGCGTCGACGCCGTCCCCGGTCGGGTTCCACGACCGCCGTGCGATAGGAGGCGTTGCGAAGTGTCAGCCCGCGAGCACCGTCGCACAAGGGACCGACGACGCGCTCGGGCAGGCGGAGCCTGCGGGCGACCTCGTCGCAGCGATCCCAGAGGATCTCCGCCTCACGGATGCGGCGAAGATCATGACTGAACGCGTTCGACTGTCGCATGGCGACAGAATGGATCGACGACATGCCGGGGATGCCCGCCCTCAACGGCTACCACGAGCGCACCAAGCACACGCGCAGGAGTGTGATGTCGGCCGGGCGGCTGGACTGGTCGATCCGCCCACTGCCCTTCAAGGTGTACGAGGACCTGCCGGGCATCCCGCTGCCGGAGGCGCTGGGCGAGCTCATCCCCTACTCCAACGGGGTGCTCCGCTGGCGGGAGGACGGCGCCGGCGGACGCTATGGGTTCCACGCCGCACCGTGCACGGGAGCCCTGTACCACGTCGAGCTGTACGTGGCCTGGGCCGGCGGTGGCGGTCTGCCGGCCCGGCTCTATCACTACGGGGCGCACGACGATGCCCTGCGGCAGCTCCGGAACGGAGACGTGCGCCGCGAGCTCCTCGAGGCCACCGGCGGCTACGAGCCCATGGCCACGGCGCCTGCGATCGTGGCCCTGACCAGCACCTTCTGGCGCAACGCCTGGAAATACCACGCGCGCGCCTACCGCCACGCCTTCTGGGACACGGGGGCGGTACTCGCCAACCTCCTCGCCATCACCGCCGACTCGTCGTCTCCGGCCCATGTCGCCATGGGCTTCGACGACGCCCGGGTGAACCACCTGCTCGGCATCGACGGCGGCCGGGAGGCGGCGATCGCCCTGGTCGCGGTCGGGGATGGTGCGGGAGGACCACCCGCCGTCAGCGAGATTCCGCCGATCTCGTTCGCCACCGCCCCGCTCTCGGCCCGCGAGATCCCGTATGCGGAGATCGAGGAGGCCCACCGGGATTCGTCCCTCCTCTCCGGCTCATCCGCGGCAGGGTGGCGGGGACCAGCCGAGGCGCCGGCAACCACGCCGGCGCCGCTGACCGAGAGGCCCATCGTCGACGTGATCCGGAGGCGACGGTCGACCAGGAGCTTCACGACCGATCCGATCCCGCGCTCGGCCCTCGATGCCGTCCTCGCCGCGGCGGCGGCCCCCATCGCCGGCGATGCCTTCCGGCCCGGCATCGTCGAGCCCTTCCTGATCGTGAACGCCGTCGAGGGACTCGAACCGGGCCTCTACGGGCCCGGACCGCGGCTGATCCGCCAGGGCACGTTTCGGCGAGCCAGCGGCGGTCTCGCCCTCGGCCAGGACCTCGCTGCCGACGCCGCCGTGAACGTCTACCTGCTGTCCGACCTCGTCGAGGTCGGGGAACGCCTTGGTGAGCGCGGCTACCGGGTCGCGCAGATCGCCGGAGGCATCGCCGGCGCCCGGATCGAGCTGGCGGCCATCGGACTGGGACTTGGCGGCACCGGCTTGACCTTCTTCGACGACGAGGTGATCCGGTTCTTCGGATCCGCCGCGGAGGGCAGGGAGGTCATGTACCTCGCCGCCGTCGGCGTTCGCGCCAGGCGCTGAGTACCTACGCCGGGTCTCGACGCCAGCGCCGGAACGCGGTGTAATGGGAACGGATCATCCGTGGCCAAGGGCGATTTCGTCGAGATCCTGGTGGACGCCGGTGGCGGCACGGCCCGCGAGTACCTGATCGCGGCGACCCGGGCCGGGCGGCGCGTCGAGGTGAAGACCTCACGTTCGACCGTGGAGGTCAACGAGCTGACCCGGACGGGGAGGATCGTGCGGGCGGCCCGGTTCATGGCGCCGCGTGTCCTCGCCGTAGTCGAGCACCCGGCAGAGGAGGCCGACGGGCATCCGATCACACTTCCCGGACAGGTCGCGGGCTGATCTGGAGCGACTCAGCCAGGGCGAAGCTGGCGCACGCCTTCTGCTTCGGGACGGCACTGTCGAACGGCCGAGACGGTTTTGCCGGATACGAGGTTCGGCGACCAAGCGCGGAAGGCCGCGTACCGGACGACGCAAGGCTGGGGGCGGAAGCGGTGACGATCGAGCGGTTCAAGGATGGATACGCCGCCCGGACGAACACCAACTACCGGAGGGGCCATGTGCTCCAGAGGACGAGCCAGCGCAGATTCTCGCTGCACCTTGCCGGCGGCGATCACATCGACGCCGACGAGCCCTCGTAGGCGATGACCGCGTAGGGGAGGATCTGCTCAAAGAGTGAGGACGAGCTGCGGCGATTCGTCCGCGACGAGAACGCGCCGCCCCCCCTCGGCTGCGAGAGCTGCGAGACGTGATTCGCACACCGCCGACAAAGGCCGAGGCTTGGGCTCGGGGCCTTCTCACGGGAATCGCCAGGCATTGCGTTATCGTATATACGATACGTATGGTCCGACCCCTCCGCTGGGATACCGCGAACGAAGCACGCATCGTCACCGATCACCCGGAGCGGCGCCTCTCGAAGGACGAGATCGAGCAGGCCATGGGTGACCCCCCGGCCGAAACGGTGCACCGCCGTGAGCACGGGACCTGGGAGCCGCGCGGCCAGACGATCACGGCCGGTCGCTGGCTCATCGTGGCTTGGGTCGAGGACCCGGAATGGCGGTACGTGCGGCACGCAGGAGGTGGATGCGCAAATGTCTGACAAAGGAGGAATGAGGCACCCGGATCCCTACGAGAACATGACCGATGAGGAGTTCGAG
>DATAXV010000101.1:0-5992 GCA_036272915.1 Candidatus Dormiibacterota bacterium | reverse complement strand
GTGAGGGCGACTCGATCGACCCGTCCGAGTTGCAGAAGGAGCTGGGCGTGAGCCGCAGCGTCGTTCGCGAGGCCCTGCGCGCGCTCGGCGGCAAGGGGCTGGTCGGTGCGCGGCCGAAGCACGGGACCTACGTCGCGCCCAGGGATCAGTGGAGCCTGCTCGACCACGACGTCCTCCAATGGACATTCGAGAGTCAGGACATGGACGCTCTCTTCCGCTCCCTGATCGAGGTCCGGCTGCTGGTCGAGCCGGGAGCCGCGCGCTTCGCCGCGACGCGGCGTATCGAGCAGGACCTTGTCGACCTTCGGCAGGCGTTGGCGGACATGCGGGGCCATCTGGACCCGAAGGGAGCGGCGGAAGCCGACCTCATGTTCCACCGTTCCCTCTTCCGCGCCGCTCACAACGAGCTCCTGAGCAGGATGCAGGAGCTGGTCGTCGCCGGCCTCTGGATGCGGGATCTGGTCGTCCACCGCGAGGGTGGGCTCTCCCAGGAGAACCTCGACCTGCATGAGCGCGTTCTCGACGCCCTGGAGCGGCGCGATCCCCCGGCGGCGGAGCACGCGGTGAGAGAGCTGCTCCGCTTCTCCGCCCGCTCGACCAACATCGAGCCGGACGCGATCGCGTAGCGCCTCAGCGATACGCCCGGGCCTGAATCTCGTAGAGCTCCGCGTAGAGGCCGCCCGCGCCGAGCAGGTCGTCGTGGCTGCCGACCTCGCGGATCCGCCCACCGTCGAGGACGACGATGAGGTCGGCCATCCGGACCGTGGAGAAGCGGTGGGAGACGAAGAGCGTGATCATCCCGTCCTCCGAGCTTCGCCGCGCCGCGCCGGCGAACCGCTCGAAGAGCGCGTGCTCGGTCGGCGCGTCGAGCGCCGAGGTGGGCTCGTCGAGCACGAGGAGCAAGGGGCGGTCACGCATCAGCGCCCTTCCCAGGGCCAGGCGCTGCCACTGGCCACCGGATAGATCGATGCCGTCCCACCGGCGCCCGAGCTGGGTGCGCAGCCCGGCGGGGAGGTCGTCGACGGTGCCGGCCGCGCCGGCACGGTCGAGCGCCACCAACGCGGCCCGCTCGTCATCGATCCGGGGCAGGTCGCCGACGCCCACCGTCTCCTGGGCCAGGAGTTCGAAGCGCACGAAGTCCTGGTAGCCGGCGGCGATCCGTGCCCGCCAGTCCTCGTGGGCGAAGCCGGCGATGTCCACGCCGTCGACCGTGATCGTTCCCTCGACGGGCTCGTACATGCGGCCGAGGAGCTTGACCAGGCTGGTCTTGCCGGCTCCGTTCTCCCCGACCAGGGCGACCACGGAGCCGGCCGGAAGCTCCAGGTCGAGGTTGCGGAGGATCCAGCGCTCGGTGCCGGGATAGCGGAAGGAGACGCCGGACAGGCGGAGTCCCCGCCGCACCCGTTCCGGGACCGAGCGACCCACGGTGCGCGGCAGACCGGCGGCGTAGTCGAGCAGCCAGGAGAGATCCGCGACCCTGCGCATGGCGACGAGCAGGAAGCTGGTCGTGAAGACGACGCCGGCGAGGGCGTTCCCGATCTGGGCCACGATGTAGACCGCCATCAGAACGTCGCCGGCGGTCGCCTCCCCCTGGGTGGCCCGGTAGGCGACGAGCGCGATCGCCCCCGCGTATCCGACGGCGGCGAGCCCGCCCGTCCACATCTGGCCGAGCGTTCCCTTGAGATGGGCGATCGCCTGGCGCCGCGTCAGGACGGCGGTCAGGCGCCGGTGGCGCTCCAGAAGCTCCGCGCCGAGTCCCGAGACCAGGACCTCCTTGGCCGCCTCCGCCGACGTCGCCAGTTCCTCCAGGTGCCTGCGCACGCGCATCTCCTCGGTGGACGCCCGCTCGAACGCGGACAGGCCACGGAGCAGCGCCGCCCCCGCCACCTGCTGAGGGAGCCAGAGCAGCGGAAGCATCAGGAGCAGCGGATCGAGGCGGCCCAGGAGCACCAGCGCCGATGCCGCCCGAGCCAGGGAGATGATCACGCCGAATAGCGAGTTGACGGCATCGTGAAGCTGCCCGCCGTCCGTCCTCAACCGCTCCAGCCGGTCTAGGTACTCGGGGCGCTCGTGGTGCTCGATGGTGGGGATGCCGGCCGTGATTTCGACCAGCATGCGGTCCAGTTCGACTCCGGCCAGATCGGCCAGGCGAAGCTGCACGCGCTGGCTCAGGCCGTAGACGACGAAGAGCGCGGCGGCGGAAGCGCCCATCAGCCCGGCGGCGACGAGGGCCTGGTCGAGGTCGCGTCCTATCACGGCGTCGGTGAGGAGCGCCAGCCAGAGGGCGCCGAGCATCGTCATCACCTGGGCGGCGGGGGTGACGACGAGACCGACCACGGTCAGCCAGGGGGCCGCTCGCCAGGAGGCGCGGAGCACCAGGGCTCCGCCCTGGATCAGGGAGCGGGGACCGGGCCGCGACGGGACCGACGTGGCGCTCATTCCTGAAACCTCATCGCCTGGAGCCGGAACATCTCGGCGTAGGTGCCACCCGCGCTCATCAGCTGGTCGTGGCTGCCCGCCTCGATAACCTGGCCATGCTCCATGACGACGATCCGGTCCGCGTGGCGGACCGACGAGAACCGGTGCGTGATCAGGATCGTGGTCAGGCCTCGGGTGAGCTCGAGGAAGCTGTCGAAGAGCTCCGCCTCGGCCCGGACGTCGAGGCTGGCGGTGGGCTCATCGAGGACGAGCACGCCGCCGCGCTCGGCGGCGAGCATCGCCCGCGCCAGGGCGACGCGCTGCCACTGGCCGCCGGAGAGGTCGACCCCGCCCGAGTAGCCGGGTGAGAGAACGGTCTCCCAGCCCCGCGGCAGGGATTCGATGAGGCCGGCGGCGCCCGCCCGCCTGACGGCGGTCTCCAGCGCCCTTTGATCGTCGGCCAGCCCCAGAGCTCCGAAACCGACGTTGTCGCGGATCGGCAGCTCGTACCGGACGAAGTCCTGGAAGACGACGGCCAGGCGCGACCTCCAGGCGGCGGGCGCGATCTGGGCCAGGTCGAGGCCGTCCACGGTGATCCGGCCGCCCTGCGGCTGGTAGAGCCGCGCCAGGAGTTTGATCAGGGTCGTCTTGCCGACGCCGTTGCGACCGACGATGGCGGTCGACGATCCGGCCTGGATGTCAAGGTCGAGCGAGGAGAAGACCTGGCCGGTGGCGCCCGGATAGCCGAACCGCACGGCCTCGAACCGGATCGCTCGCCGGGGAAGGCCGTCGGCGTCCAGTGACCCGGAGATGCGGGCCTCGTCGGGCACGGCGGCGGCGAGGGCCTGGCTGGCCTGCAGCGCCTGCGAGCTGAACCGCCAGCGCATCTCGCCCCACATCGCCCCGAAGTTCATCGTTCCCTGGATCGCCTGGGCGCAGATCGCCATCGCGCCGAGGCCGAGGAGACCGCGCACCCCCTCCCAGGCGACCGCCCCGTACACGACGAGGTGGGCGAAGATCATCACCAGCGTCGCGATCACCAGCAGGCGGCTGCTCTCGCCCCGGCGGCGCCAGACCGCGGCGAACGCCCGGCGGGAGTGGCCGATCATGCGCTCGACCAGGAAGGAGCCGAGGCCGAAGGCCCGGATCTCCTTGGCCGCGCTCGGCTCCAGGGCGAGGTCGCGGTAGTACGCGGCGCGCCGCAGATCCTGCACGTTGCCGACCGCCTGGTCGAAGTGGAGGGTCACATCGGCCCGGGACCAGCGGCGCTCGACGTACACGGCTGCGGCAAGGACGAGCGGCGCCCACCAGATGTAGCGGAAGAGGATGATCGCGGCGCCGATCTGGGTGAGCCACGACAGCGCCATCACGACCATGTAGGCGGAGGTCATCCGCGGCGCCCTCAGGCCCTCGCCGGTGGCCATTGCCGCACGGTCCTGATAGGTGGGGTTCTCGAGATGGGCGAGCCCGCCCGGCCCCAGCCCGGTCTCCATCAGGTGCCTGCCGGTCTCGGCGGTGAGCCCCTGTTCCATGAAGACCATGAGGAACTGCTGCAGAGGCGCGAAGACGATCATCTGCAGGCCCTGCACGACGGCGGCGACGGCGAGCAGGATCAGCATCCTGCTGCCGTCCGATGACGTCAGACCGTGGGCGATCGCGCCCGGGATGGATCCGACGAGAAGTCCGGAGACGATGGTGAAGGCGTTGGCCTGGACCGCCTGGAGCACGACCAGGATCCCGCTGATCGCAGCCGCGATCGGCGCAGATCGCCAGACCACGCGGAGATCACGGAGGTAGGCACGGGCATCGGCGAACATCCCCTCGGGCTCCAGCCGTTAATCGTTGCACACCGCCCCCGCACGCAGGACCGTGGCGGACGGGCTGAGAGGGATCGATCGCGGGCCCGTTCCGTCAGGGTTCGAGGTTCAGCGCAGGTCTGCCGCTCTGCAGATTGAGAGGCACAGAGGCGTGGTCGTGCGCTATGAACCATCTGCCGTCGACCTTGCGCAGGCACGCCGTGAATCGGACCCAGAAGCCGCCGACCCTGTTTCCGTTCTTCAGCGTCCCGCTGAGCCGGCCGAAGCCGTGCGTGAAGGCGAGGTCACCGCTCGAGGTGATCGAGAGGTCGCGAATCTCGTAGTCGAGGGGTGGCTGGAATGCGGCGAAGGCCTCGACCCAGTTGCCCCGCTTCGCCTGTGCCCCCACCCGCTGCAGCGGCGCCTGGACGTCGAAGGTCACGACGTCGGGTGCGTAGATCGGCAACAGGCGGTCGAGATCCATCGCCCGAACCGACTCGATCAGCTGGTCCATCAGCTGTCGAATCTGGACCTCGTCCTCCACGTTGTGCGTAGCCATGAATGGCTCCTCCTTGAGTCAGTGGCCAATGGGTTGGCGCGGCAGCATGACCCGGGTGCGGCGCGCATGGGCGGTTGCGCCTGTCGGATCAGTGGTACCTGCTGGTCGAGGTCATCAGGAGCTGTGAGGTATGCGAGTCTGACCGACTCCACCCCAACGAGGATGCGCTCGTAGCGCTCCAACTCACGCAGCAACCGATCCTCGAGGCGGGCCGCCCATCACCAGGGAGGCGCCGATGCCGACGTCGGCGATGGCGAAGACGAAGTCCTCGGTCAGCTCGCGGCCGCCCAGCTGACTCTCCGCGGTCCCCAGCGCTCGCACCGTGTCCTCGACGACGACCGGGCGCCATGGCAGTTGGCGCTCGAGCAGGTCGCGCAGGGGCAGGTCGTCCCAGACCGAGGACCACCCCGGCGTGGCCGGATACGCGAACACCGTTCCCGCCTCGCGATCGACGATCGCCTGGAGGTTGACGCTCAGGCCGAGGACGTTCTCTCGAGTCACCCCGGCATCGGCGGCGAGGCGTTCGGCAACGGCCCCCAGCGATGCGACCATGGGCTCCGCCGCAAGCGCCGGCGCGAAGGGCTCGATGTGACTGCTCACCGCGTCTCCGCCGAGACCGCATAGCACTCCTTCTGGTGGACGCCGTCGGCGCCGATGCCGATGTCGTAGGCGCCGCCGCGCTTTAGCTCGAAACGTCCGGTGGGCGCACTCGGGGCCCGGCGATGGCCTCGCCGCGCTGGTGATCAGGGCGCCCCGAACAGATCTTTGGTGAGCCGGAGCGCTCCACGATGTCCCGCTGGATCACCTCCCGTCCTCTGTGGATGACGTCGGGGATCTGGACATGAGTTCGTCCTCGCGACCTCGCCCGGGGAGCGCTCGGGATGACAAGGATCGTAACGAGTCGCTCGCGGGAGGCTTCTTCCGGCATGCAAGGAACTAGAGCCCTGGCTGGCAGTTTGTTGACCATCTGCCAATGAACTTGCTACGATGACGTCCAGAATCTCGATTGGTGAAGGTAAATGGGCTGTCGTTACCGTGACCGAACCTGTGTCGGCGGCCCGATACGCGACCCTTTCGCTTTGTTGTCCTGAGTCCACACCTGTGGGTTCGTTTGCCACCTTTCTTGGAGGAGTGAACGCGTGCGACTACGGCGGACGTTGATCGCATCGCTCATAGCTACTGTGCTGTGGGCGTCCTTAGGTGGTGTGGCGGTGTTCGC
>DATAXV010000100.1:0-23130 GCA_036272915.1 Candidatus Dormiibacterota bacterium | reverse complement strand
GGGGTGAGTTCATCGCGTGGCGCGCACTCCGCGCCAGGCACGAGCAGCGGGAGCTCCGCCGCGCCGACCGCCTCAACCGCGACTACACCGCGGCCCTTCGCGACCTCGATGGTGGCGACGACCTGGGCCGGCGGCTGGCCGCGATCGGGACGCTCGCCTACCTGACCGCCTCCGTCCCGGCGCTGGCCGGTCCGTCCGAGGAGGCCCTGTGTGGCTTCCTTCGTCGCCGCCAGGGCGGGCCCGAGGCCGACGCCGAGGCGGCCGTCCTCGCCCTGCGCCGCCGGCGGGGGGCGGCGCCGCTCGACCTGCGCCGGGCCAACCTCGCCGGCGCCGACTTCACCGACGCCTCGGTCGAGGGCTGGCGCTTCGACGGCGCCGACCTCCGCGACGCGACCTTCGCCGGCGCCCGCCTGCGCGGCGCCTTCTTCACCGACGCCGACCTCCGCGGCTGCCGCTTCCGCGGCGGTGAGGGCTCCGGCGACGCCACCGGCGCCACCGCCGAGCAGCTCCGGGCCGCCGCCCGGACCCAGGGCGCGCTGCTGCCGCCGGGCCTCGGCCTGAGCCGACCGGCGCTGCCCATGCCGTCGGTTCCGAGCGCGGAGCCGGCCATCGTCACGCGCGAGCTGACCAAGTCCTACGGGGACCGCGTGGCGGTCTCCTCGCTCGACCTCGAGGTCCGCCGTGGCGAGGTGTTCGGCTTTCTCGGTCCCAACGGGGCGGGCAAGACGACGACGATCCGGATGCTGGTCGGGCTGGTCCGGCCCAGTGGCGGCCGGGTCGAGATCCTGGGCCGCGACCTCTCCCGGTGGGGACGCTCGGTGCTACCCCGGGTCGGGACCCTGATCGAGTCGCCGGCCTTCCACGCCTCGCTGTCCGGCCGGGACAACCTCCGCCTCTTCGCCCACGCCACCGGCGGCCTGCCCCCGACCGAGCTCGACCGCGTGCTCGACCTGGTCGACCTGCGGCCGCGCCAGCACGACCGGGTGCGCTCCTATTCGTTGGGCATGCGCCAGCGGCTGGGCGTGGCCATCGCCCTCCTCCATCAGCCGGAGCTGCTGCTCCTCGACGAGCCCAGCAACGGCCTCGATCCGGCGGGCGTGGTCGAGATGCGGGACCTGCTCCGCCGGCTCGCCGCCGAGGGCCGGACGGTGTTCGTCTCCAGCCACGCCCTGGCCGAGGTCCAGCAGAGCTGCGACCGCGTCGCCATCATCGACCGCGGCCACCTGGTCGAGCTCTCGCCCGTGGCCGACCTGGTCGGCGACCGCGGCACCTTCGAGGTCGAGCTGGAGAACATGGAGGCGGCGCTCCAGCTGGTCCGCTCCCAGCCCTGGGGCGCCGAGGCCCGGGTCGAGCAGGGCCTGCTGGTCACCGCCTCCCCGACCGGCCGGGGCAGGGAGCTGCTGGAGTTCCTGCGCCAGGCCGGGTTCCAGCCCGATCGTGTCGACCACCGCCGGCAGAGCCTTGAGGCCATCTTCCTCGAGCTCACCGGCGCCAGGGAGAGCGCCTCATGAGCCAGGAGATCGCGCTGGCGCCGCCACCGCCACCGCCACCGGCGGTGCCCGCCGGGCCCCGCCGGAGCAGCCTGCCGGGCCTCATGTGGGGAGATCTGCTGCAGGTGCGCAGGCAGCGCCTGATCTGGCTGGGGCTGGCCCTCGCCTCCCTCGTCTTCATCGCCGTGGTCGAGGCCTGGGGCGCCGGCGAGGAGAGCGTGCGGACGCTCTACCGCGCCCATCCCGAGGGCTGGGCGACCACGGTCCTGCCCGGCGTGGAGATGCTCTTCCAGTACTCGTCGGGCCTGCTCATGCTGCTGGTCAGCGCCTGGCTGATGGGCGCCTGCTACGGCAGCGGGGTGTTGAGGCTGCTGCTGGCGCGAGGCGCCGGCCGCCTGCAGGTGCTGCTGGCGAGGCTGCTCGTGCTGGTCCTCTTCGCCCTGCTCCTGCTGCTGATCGGAGCCGCCCTCACCGCCATCTACTTCGGCTCGGTGGCCCTCGCCGCGCAGGGCTCCCTCGGCGGCCTGCTCCACCTGTCGCCCTCCTTCTGGCGGACGCTGGGCCTGGGCGCGGGGGCGGAGATGGTGAGCATGCTCGCCTGCGGCGTGCTGGGCATGACCGCGGCCGTGATCGGCCGGTCAGTGGCGTTCGGGGTCGGCGTCGCGGTCGCCTTCTTCCCGGCCGACTCCCTCTACTGCCAGTGGGCGCCGCTGCTCGGCCAGCTCACCCGCCTGAGCCTGTGGGGACGGGTCACCGGCTATCTGCTCGGACCCGACCTCAACGCGCTGACACAGCGGATGCGGGTCGGTCCACCCAGCCGCGTGCCCGTGCCGGTCCCGGTCGGCGATGTCTCCACAGTGCACGCCGCCACAGTCGTGGCGATCTGGATGGTGGGTCTGCTCGTGCTGGCGGCGGTGCTGATCCAGCGCCGCGACGTGCAGCAGTGAGCGCGGGCTCCCAGCCCGCGCTCACTGTCTGATCGGGACGGCTTCCGGTCCCGGCTAGGTGCCGGGGAGCGACGGAACCGCCCCCAGCAGAAGGCTGAGTACCGAACCCAGCAGTGAGAGGAGTGCAGAAATCAGTCCCATGTCTCTACTCCGTAACGTTGCATGGATGCTAGAAACCCCACAGCCTGAGGGGACGACACGACCAACTATACAAACGGGTGGTGGCAATGGCAACATCGTTGCTAAAACGAATAGTTCGACTGAACGTCAGCATTGCCCGAAGTCGAGTTCGGACAGTGCCTTCCGGACTGTGGACCTCAGCCCTATAGCGAGGTCAGCGAGCCGACGTAGCTCATCCGGCACAGTCGCTCGCCGGGCGTCGCCCCGAACAGCAGGCGGGTCGCCACCGCATAGACGAGCAGGGCCAGCCCGACCGATACCGTGACCGCGAACACGGCGAACCCGGTCAGGACCCAGCCGGCCACCCCGATCGAGCCCGCCAGGGCCAGGTCGACGGCCAGCGCGAGCGCCAGGCGCCTGACGCCGACCTCGGCGTGCCGCGGCGGTCGAACCAGACGCAGGCTGAGCATGGTGGCGACGAGCAGGGTGCTGACCGCACCCAGGAGCAGCACACCGGCCTGCACCTGGTGCACGTAGTGGGCGGCGGGCACGCCGAGCGCCATGCCCAGCCCCATGAAGCCGAAGATCCAGATCGTCGCCGAGAGGACCAGGCCCGGGAGGAAGGCGGGCAGCGGCACCCCGACGGCACCGGCGACCAGGTTCGTGTACACGCGGGTGCCGGGAAACAGCCGGCCGAAGACCACGCCGGAGGCCCCGGTGCGGCGCAGCCGGCTGGCGGCCCGGTCGAGCTGGGCCCTGAGGCCCAGCCGGTCGGCGAGGCGCTCGAGTCCCGGGCGGCCGAGGCACCGTGACCAGGCGTAGCCGAGGCACGCGCCGAGCAGCGCCGACCCGCAGACGAGCGGGAAGGTGCGCCAGGGCGACAGCTGGCCGGCCGTGATCATCACGCCGGCGGTGAGCAGCAGGCCGTCGCCCGGGAACATGGGCAGAGGCAGGCCAGCCTCCTCGAGGAAGACGACGAGACAGATGATGGCCAGCGCGATGGGTCCGGCCAGGGTCTGGAGCTGCTGCACGGTTGGCAGCATCAGGTGAACGTGTGTCAAGAGTTTGTCGCTTTGCCTCCGGCCCCCTTGAAGACACGGAAGAGGAGGAATAGGGATGGGAGCATGACAAGCATACCCGCGACCACTATCGCCAGAAAGGCCGTGAGCACAGGTCCTGCGGTCGCCGCGTCCGCGATCCTCAGGTCGGGCGGGACCAGGTACGGGTACTGACCCACCGCCCACGCCCAGAGGACGAAGACCATCTGGGCGGCGACCGCCAGGCGGGCCAGGTGGGGACGCACGCGCCGCACCGCGAACAGCGCCAGCGGACCATTGAGCAGGGCCAGGATGAGCAGCGGCAGGCCGCGCCCGGTGAGCTCGTTCCACAGGATCCGGTCGTCGAGACCGGCGATGACCAGGGCGGCGATGGCGAGGGCCCCGGAGACCACGGCGGCGCCCATCGCCCGCCGCTGGAAGTCGCGCTCAAGGTCCGGGTCCTCTCTGGCCTCGACCATGAGGAAGGTGGCGGCCAGGTAGGCGCAGAGCGCCACCGCGAGCAGCGCCAGGACGATCCCGAGCGGGCTCACCCAGGCATAGAAGTCCGAGACCACACGCCCACCCTGCACGCGTATCGCGCCGGTGGCGACCGCGCCCGCCGCCATGCCGAAGAAGGCGGGCGAGACGATGCTCCCCACCCCGAAGACGACGCCCCACGCCCGCGAGGAGCCACTTCCCTCGTCGGCGTGCGCGTGGAAGGCGAAGGCGGCGCCGCGCAGCACGATCCCGGCCAGGGCGAGCGAGAAGGGGATGAAGAGGACTCGGGCGATGTCGGCGAAGGCGCTCGGAAAGGCCGTGAAGAGACCGACGATGAGGAAGATCAGCCAGACGTGGTTGGCCTCCCAGACGGGGCCCATGGCCTCGGTGACGGCGGCTCGCTGCTGCGCCCGGCGAGGGCCGGTGGCCAGGGCGTCCCACACCCCGCCGCCGAAGTCGGCCCCGGCCAGCACGGCGTAGGCGGTGAGGGCGAGCCAGAGGACGCCGGCGACGATGGTAGCTTCCATCAGTGCGTCTCCTCGGCGTCCTTGCGGCGCTCGCGCCGGGCCATGTAGAGCAGCAGCTGGGCGGTTGTGACCGCCAGCACGACGTAGATGAGGAGGAACAGGCCGAAGAACGGGCCAAGGCCGGGGGCGTCGGTCGCGCTGTTGTTGGTCCGGATGATCCCGTAGACGACCCAGGGCTGGCGACCGAACTCGGTGACGAACCAGCCCGCCTCGAGCGCCACGACCATGGCCGGACCGGCCAGCGCCACCGCCAGCAGGATCAGGCGGGAGAGCGGGGGGCCACGCCGCCGCCAGTAGAGGAACCAGAAGAGAAGGGAGAGGAGCCCGACCAGCGTGCTCAGGCCGACCATGGTGTCGAACGAGAGGTGGACGATGATCGGGTTGGGCAGGTCGTTGGCGGGGAAGGAGTCGAGACCCCGGACCTGGGCGTCGGGGTTGAAGGCGGCGAGCAGGCTCAGGCCGTCGGGAATCTCGATGGCAAATACGGTCTTGTGCTCGGACTCGAGCGGGATGCCGAGGATGTGGATGGGGGCGTCCCGCTGCGTTTGGAACAGGCCCTCGAGAGCGGCGAACTTGATCGGCTGCTCCTTGTACAGGAAGCGCGCCGACGAGTCGCCCCAGATCCCGGCGAGCAGGATCGCGACCATGCCCATGGCCATACCCATGGTCAGACCGCGGCGGTGCCAGGTGTCGAAGGTCCGGCGCCGGAGCATGCCGGCGGCGTAGACCGCCGCCACCAGAAAGCCGGTCACGGTGTAGGCGGAGAAGAGCATGTGCGGATCCTCGGTGCCCACCGAGGGGTTGAAGGCGGCGGCCAGCGGGTTGATGTCGACGACCCTGCCGTGGTCGAGCTTGAACCCGGCCGGGGTGTTCATCCAGGAGTTCACCATGACCACGAAGAGGGCCGAGGCGGCGCCGCTGACGGCGATCGGGATCGAGCAGAGCCAGTGGGCCAGCGGCGACAGCCGGTTCCAGCCGTAGATGTAGAGCCCGAGGAAGATCGCCTCCAGGAAGAAGGCGAAGCCCTCCGCCGAGAAGGGGAGGCCGATCATGCTCCCGCTGAAGGCCATGAAGCCGGGGAAGAGCAGGCCGAGCTCGAAGCTGAGGACGGTGCCGGACACCGCGCCGACGGCGAAGAGGATGGCGAAGCTGGTGGCCCACCGCCGGGCCAGGGCGACCCAGGTGGCGTCATGCCGGAGGAGACCGACTCCCTCGGCGACGGAGAGAAGGACGGGCAGCCCCACCCCCAACGACGCGAACACGATGTGGAAACCGAGGGACATGCCCATTGTCGCCCGGGCCAGCGTGGCCTCGTTCATCGGTTGCCCCCCACGTATTAGCTGACGATGCGGCCCCACCTTACGGCATCGGGCATGCTGATGTGAACCGCATTTTCCCCCGGTCGGAGGCAGGTGTCTTGCCCCGCCCGGCACCTCCCGTGACCTCCACCGAGGACGCGGTCAGAGGCCGTCGAGTCCCTGCCCGTCCGCCTGGCCGGGAGCTCCGGCCACGCCTGCCGCCGCGGACCTGGCACCGAGTCCTCCGGGCCGGCGGCGGGAGGGCGGCACGCGGCACGGTCCGCTGCGGTGCCACCGGCGGCGGGTGTCGGATACTGGGCCCGTGCGCACGATCACACTCGAGGAGCACTTCGCCAGCCCCGCCTTCATCGAGGGCCCCGGCCGCGCCGCCGCCCGCCCCGGCCTCGTCGAGTCGCTGCTCGATGTCGGCGACGGCCGCATCGAGGAGATGGACGCGGCCGGGGTCGACGTCCAGGTGCTGTCGCTGGCGGCGCCCGGCGTCGAGCAGATGGAGGCAGGCGAGTCGGTCGCCATGGCCCGCGAGACCAACGACTACCTGGCCGAGGCGGTGCGCCGGCACCCGCAACGGCTGGCCGGCTTCGCCGCCCTGCCCACCCCCGATCCCGAGGCCGCCGCCCGCGAGCTGGACCGCACGGTGGGTCAGCTCGGCTTCCTTGGCGCCGTCGTCAACGGGCACAGCCGTGGCCGCTACCTGGACGACCCCTTCTTCGACCCGATCCTGGAGCGCGCGGAGGCGCTCGACGCGCCCCTGTACCTGCATCCGGCGGCGCCGCCGAAGGCGGTCGTCGACGCCTCCTACGGGGGCTTCTCACCCGAGGTCGTCTTCGCCCTCTCCACCTCCGGCTGGGGCTGGCACATCGAGACCGCGGTCCACGTCCTCCGCCTCATCGTGGGCGGTGTGTTCGACCGCCATCCCCGCCTCCAGATCCTGATCGGGCACATGGGCGAGGCCCTTCCCTTCATGCTGCCCCGCTTCGATCTGTCGATGCCGCCGGAGCTGACCGGCATCAAGCGGCCCATCTCCGCCTACCTCCGAGAGAACGTCCACTACACGTTCAGCGGCTTCAACTGGACGCCGAACCTCCTCGATCTGCTGCTCCAGGTCGGCGTCGACCGGATCATGTTCTCGGCCGACCACCCCTACCGCTCGATGGCGGAGGCGGTGGCCTTCCTCGAGGGGGCACCGCTCAGCCCGGCCGACCAGGAGCGGATCGCGCACGGCAACGCCGAGCGGCTGCTCCGACTGGAGGGTTAGGCGCCGGCGCGGAGCGAGGTCCGGTACCGAACCTCGGGCACGGTGACGCCGAGGACGTCGACGGTTCGCTCGACGCCCTCGGCGCGCCACCCCGCCCGCTCGTAGAAGCGGCGGGCCCGCTCGTTGGCCGGGAGCACCCAGAGCACCGCCTCGGCGAAGCCCAGGCCGGCCAGGACCTGCTCGGCCGCCTCCAGCAGCGTCCGTCCGACGCCGTGGCCCTGCTCGTCGGGGTCGACATTGATCGCGTAGAGCTTACCGACGCCCGGCGGATCCCCGCCCGGACCGACGGCGGCGAAGGCGACCACGGCCCCGTCGAGGTCGGCGACGAGGAGGCGGGAGTGGTCCCGAGGGCTGGTCACGGACCGGCGCCACATGGCGGCGCGAGAGGCGGGCTCGAGGCCGTCGAGGTACCCGTCCGGCATCTGGCCCCGGTAGGCCGCGCGCCAGGCGCGGACGTGCAGGGCTCCCATCGGATCCGCATCCTCGGCCCGAGCCGGGCGAACGGTGAGCACCGCCAGGGAAGGGTAGCGCTTGCCCTGGTCGCCGGGACTCCTCTGGTTGTAACTTACAACCATGAATCCCGGGCCGGACGCGCTGGAGGAGCTGCTCACCCAGCTCATCCACGCCATGGACCTGCACCGCCCGCTGCCGACCTCCTCGGGCCAGGCGCTGTCGCTGTCGGAGCTGCTCGCACTCTCCCACCTGGCCGGGGCGGCGCCGCTGTCCCAGCGCGATCTGGCCGTCCGCCTTCGCCTGGAGAAGAGCACGGTCAGCCGCATGGTGGCCGGGCTGGAGCAGCGCGGCTGCGTGGCGCGGCTCCGCGACCCCGCCAACCGCCGCCACTACCAGGTGACGCTCACGGTGTACGGTCAGGGCCTGGTCGAGGGGATGCGCAGCACGATGCGGGATCGCCATCAGCGCCTCCTGGCCACGCTCACGTCGGGCGAGCGGGAGGCGATGGAGACCGGCATCCGGGCGCTGATCCGGGTCCTCGATGCCACCTCGTGAGCGGACCGCCCGCGATCGGTGAGGAGGGGCGGATGATCCGCGCGAAGTACGCGAGGCCGGAATTGGAGCGGCGCTGGCTGGTGCGGCGGCTGCCCGACCTGCGCCTCACCGATCCCCGCCGCATCGATGATCGATACCTCGAGGGCACGACCCTGCGGCTGCGCATGGTCACCTACCTCGGCGGCCGCCGGGTGCCCGAGTACAAGCTGGGTCAGAAGCTTCGCCCCGACCCGTCCAACCCGGCCAGGGTGATGCATACGTCGATCTACCTGACCGGGGACGAGCACTCACGCCTGTGCGCCCTTCCGGCCGCCGAGCTGAGCAAGGTCCGGCACATCGTCCCCGCAGCCCGGAATCAGTTCGGACTCGACGTGTTCGGCGGCCGCCACCGGGGCCTCGCCATGGTCGAGGTGGAGCTCCATGACGACCTCGATCCGGAGCCTCCCGACTTCGCCGGGCCCGAGGTGACCGGGGATGAGCGGTTCAGCGGCGGCTGGCTCGCCTTCGCCTCGGCGGAGCAGCTGACCGAGCTTCTGCGCGCCCGGGCGATCGTCGACGGCGGATGAACTCCGGCGGTGGCGTCCGAGGACGGGCGCCGCACCTGGACGGACCTGCGGTATCCTTCCCGACACCTCGCGAGGACGGAGAGCAGTAGCGGGCGCGTCCGGAGCACAGAGAGCCGCCGTGGATGGGAAAGGTGGCCTCCGGATCCCGTGAAGGACACTCCCGAGCGAGCCGGGTCAGAAGGAGCCGCCACTCCGGTGGCGGGAAGTGCGGTGGCACCACGGGGCGCGTCCCGTCCGCACCCAGGAGCGCGCACCCTCCGAGGTCTTGGCCATGGAACGGACGTGGACCACCGAACTCGCCGGCCGCACCGGCCAGCGGGTCCGTCTGCAGGGATGGATGCACCACCTGCGGCGCCTGAGCAACGTGACCTTCCTGCTGCTGCGGGATGCGCGCGGGATCGCCCAGGTCGTGGTCGATGATCCCGACCTGGCGAACGCCCTCGACGCGATGGCCCGCGATTCCGTCCTCGAGGTCGAGGGCACGGCATGCCCGGAACCTCGGGCGCCGGCCGAGGTCGAGCTCAGGGAGGCGCGTGTCACCGTCATCGCGGCCGCCATCGAGTCGCCCCCGGCGGACCTCTACCGTCCGCAGCTCGCGGTGCAGCTGCCGACGCTCCTCGACCGCGCCCCGGTGCTGCTCCGCCATCCCCGCCGCCGGGCGATGTTCCGGCTCTCCGCCGCGGCCATGGCCGGCTACCGCTCGGCGCTGCGAGCGAGGGGCTTCGTCGAGATCCAGACGCCAAAGCTGGTCGCCTTCGCCACCGAGGGAGGCGCCAACGTCTTCCCCGTCGACTACATGGGAAGGAAGGCATTCCTGGCCCAGAGCCCGCAGTTCTACAAACAGACGATGGTCGGCGTCTTCGAGCGCGTGTTCGAGATCGGGCCGGTCTTCCGGGCCGAGCCGCACGACACGCCCCGCCACCTCAACGAGTACGTCTCGCTCGACGCCGAGTTGGGGTTCATCGACGACCACCGGACCGTCATGGCCGTGCTTCGCGAGGCCGTCGCCGGCATGGTCGAGGCGGTCGCTGAGGAGGGCGACGCGCTCCGCCTGCTCGAGGTCGTCCCGCCGACGCTGCCGGAGGCGATCCCGGCCCTGCATTTCACCGAGGCGCAGGAGGTGGCGGCGCGGATCCGGGGCGTCGACGTCGGCGACGAGCCGGACCTGGCCCCCGCCGACGAGGCCTGCCTCGGCGAGTGGGCGCTCCGCGAGCACGGGTCGGACTTCCTCTACGTGGTCGGCTACCCGATGCGGAAGCGGCCCTTCTACACGCATCCCGACCTCGACCGGCCGGGGTTCTCGCGAAGCTTCGACCTCCTCTTCCGCGGGCTCGAGGTGGCCACCGGGGGTCAGCGCCTGCACCTGCTGAGCGATTACCTGGACGCGCTCGCCCGGCGCGGGCTCGATCCCGAGCCGTTCCAGGGCTATCTGGCCGCGTTCCGGCACGGGATGCCGCCGCACGGCGGCTTCGGCATGGGCCTCGCCCGGTGGTTGGCCCGCCTGACCGGGACCGCCAACGTGCGCGAGGCGACGCTCTTCCCGCGGGACCTGCAGCGCCTGGTCCCGTGACGGGAGGCGCCGGAGGCCGCCGCGGCCTCCGGCGCCGCCCTCGCCCCTGGAGACGCTGTGGTACCGTGCGCTCGATCCTCCTCGCGGGGGAAATCCACATCGAGGAGCTGGCCATATGCGTGACGCCATGACGGGAAGGCCCGTCGAGGTCTCGGCCCGGCCGGCCACCTCCACTGCGAGCTGACCCGATCGTCTCTCCGTCCTCGCGTGGGGGTGGCGTGGTCCCCTCCCCCCCATCACCATGTTCGGAGGACACCTTGTCAGCAACGCCACACCCCCCATTCGGAAGGGTGCTGTTCACGCTCGACGGCAGGCCCGGCAACCGGGAGCTGCTGACCGATCCGGACCGCCTCGGCACCGCCTGCCGGAATGCGGTCGATTCCGGCGGCGGCCACGTCCTCGACGAGGCCCGCGCGGTCTTTCCCAACGGCGCGGTCACCCTGGTCCTGGTCCTGGCCGAGTCCCACCTCAGCCTGCACACCTGGCCCGAGGACGGCCTCGTCGCCATCGACCTCTTCAGCTGCGGCAGCATCGACGGGGCGCGGGTGCTCGACGAGCTGGCGCGCAGCCTGGAGCTCGACCACACCGTCTCCCACCGGCTGCAGCGGGGGATGGAGGACCCCGATGTCGGATGACCTGGAGGCGGTCGCCCAGGCGGTCTCCCTGCGTGAGGGTCCGCGTGGGGTCGCCCAGATCATCCGCCAGCTGGCGCGGCAGGGACCGCTTCCGACCCGGACCCTGAGCCGGGCGACCGGCCTCCCCGTGCCGGTGGTCAGCGCCGTCTGCTCTGAGCTCCGCCAACGCGGCATCGTCGCTCCGGAGCGTCCGGCGCGGCTGAGCGAGCGTGGCGCCCGCTGGTGGGCGGAGGTCGAGGGCACCGGCTCGGCGCCGCCGCCCGATCTCGGCGAGCGGCTGGCGTTGCTCCTGGGCCAGGCGCCGCAGGTCCGGTCCGGACTCGACCAGTCCCACTGCACGGTGGAGACCAAGCTGCGCCGCGTCGCCCTCGCCGAGGAGGCGGGCGCCGTCTCCGGACGGTCGGTCCTGATCCTCGGCGACGACGACCTGATCGGACTCACGCTCGCCCTCAGCGGAGCTGCGGTCGCTCGCCTCACCGTCGTCGACGTCGACCCGGCCATCCTCGACTTCACCCGCGGCGCCCTGGCCGACGGAGGGCCGGAGGTGGAGCTGATCGAGCACGACCTGCGCCGGCCTCTGCCCGACTCACTGCTGGGCCGCTTCGACACCGTGCTCACCGATCCCCCCTACACCCTGCCCGGCGCAGCGCTCTTCCTCTCCCGAGCGGCGACCGCCCTGGCGCCCGGCAGCGGAGCCCAGCTCTTCCTCTGCTTCCCACCGCGCCCGCCGGTCGAGGCCTCTCGGGTGCAGGCGATGATGACCGGGGCCGGCTTCGCCATCCAGGACCTGCACCGCCGCTTCAACGAGTACCTGGGCGCCGGGGTGCTGGGCGGCGTCAGCGACCTCTACCACCTCGTCTCCGGCGGCGAGCTGCGGCCGCCGGTCGAGGGATCGTTCGACGACGCGCTCTACACCGGTGAGTTCCGCGACGTCGAGCGCGCCTACGTCTGTCAGGGGTGCCACCGACAGGTCCCGGTCGGTCCCGACCGGCCGGATCGGACCGTCGAGGAGCTCCGCGCCCGGGGCTGCCCGGACTGCGGCGGGACCGTCTTCCGGCCCCGCCCGCTTCAGGACGCGATTGCCCCGACAGGCTGACGCCGCCCCCGAGGCGGTCCGTGCCGTGCTCGAGCGCGCCCTGGGAACGGCGCTGGCGATCTCGTTCGAGCGCACCGCCGACGGGGTGTCCACGCCGGTCTATCGGGTCAGGAGGGGAGATGAGACCCTCTACCTCCGGCTCGCCGAGACGGCCGAGGACGACCTCACCAGCGAGGCCGACATCCACCAACGGCTGCGCGGGCTCGGCGTGCGGGTCCCCGGGGTGCTCCACGTCGAGCGATCCGACCCCGGCCTCGGCCGCTCGGTGATGCTGACCACCGAGATCCCCGGCCGGCCGCTCTCCGACGGCGCCCCGGCCGAGGTCGAGGCCGTGCTCGAGGCGGCGGGGCGCGACCTGGCCCGCCTCAACTCCATCGAGGTCGAGGGCTTCTCATGGATCCGCCGCGATGGCCGGCCGCTCCCTCCGCGCGGCGAGGAACCCGCCTACGCCAGCCTCGTCGGCTGGGAGGTGCCGCGGCCATGGCCGGGACGGCTCGCCGGCGTCATGTCGCCACCCGAGCTGAGCGTGCTGGAGGAGCTGATCGAGGAGGAGAGCCGCCGGCCGCTGGCCACCGGGCGGCTCGCCCACGGCGACTTCGACGTGACCCATGTCTTCCACGAGGCAGGCCGCTACACCGGCCTCATCGACCTGGGCGAGCTCCGGGGCACCGAGCCGCTGTTCGACCCCGGCGTCTTCCACCTCTACGACGGGGAGATCCTGGAGCGGACCCTCCTTCCCCACGTACTCCGCGGCTACGGGCAGATCGCGCCGCTCCCGGAGAACCACCTCGAGCTGATCCGCCGCTCCGCGATTCTCTACGGCCTACGCCAGCTCTGCCGCTGGCTGGGCCCCTCCCGGAACATCAACCCCCGGCACCCGCTGATCCGTTCGAGGATCCGACAGCTCCGGAAGCTGATGGAGGAAGGGCCGGACCTCAGATCCGCTCGGCCAGGAAGCGGCTGAGGGTCCCCACCGACTCCAGAGACTCCAGGGCGAGGTCCTCGGTCGCGATGTCGACGCCGAACTCGGCCTGGATCATCGCCAGCAGCCGGACGCCGGAGAGGGAATCGAGGCCCAGGCCCCCGCCGAACAGGGGCTGATCGTCGGCGAGCGCGGCGACGCTCTGGGCGTCGCGCTCCAGCACCGTCGCCAGCAGCCCGGCCAGCCGGGGCCGAAGGTCCTCGCTCACCGCGGCGTCGTCACCGGCGCGGACACCTCCAGCCAGTCGGGGTGGCCCGGCAGCTCACCGGTCAGATCGCGCCGGAGCGGATCCGAGCCTCGGAAGCCGAGCTGGCGGTAGAGGAGGCCCAGGCGCAGGTTGCGGTCGCTGGCCCGGTAGTCGGCGGCGAGGGTCCTCGCCCCCGCGCGCCCGGCCTCGGCCATGGCCCAAGCCAGCACCGCCCCGGGCACGCCCCGCCCCTCCACCCGGCAGGACACGGCCAGCGTCTCCAGGCGCCACTCGTCCGGGCCGCGGGCCAGCGTGAGGAGCCCGATCGTCCCGTAGTCGCCGAAGCGGTCGGTCAGGCGGGCGCGGACGACGAGATGGCCGGGCGAGGAGATGCGCGCCGACAGCTCTGCCGTCGACGGCGCCTCGCCGGTCGAGTTGAGCCGGTGCGAACGCTCGGCCAGCTCGGCAAGTCGAGGCAGGTCGCCGGGCGTCGCGACGACGATCTCCAACCGCATCCCGCAGCTGGCGAAGAAGTCGGTCTGGCTGCCGGAGAATTCGGACCCGGCCCGGCGCCGGCGCTCCTCCTCCCGGTACATCTCGACCCGGCGGCCGGCCTCGGCGGTGGCTGGGGGGCTGAACTCGGGCTCGGCCAGCGCCGACTCCAGCGCCGCCAGCGACAGCGTGCGCACCTCGGGTGTCATGTGCTCCACCTCGGCGCGGGTGAAGGGGTCCTCATCGACCAGGACCACGGCGTCGAGCGAGACGTTGAGGTGATCGGCGAGCTCGGTGAGGGTGGCGCTCTTGGGGGCCCAGCCGATGTGCGGGGCGACCACCCGCGCGTACAGCTCGGGCCATTCCCGCAGGCGCTCGAGCAGGCTGGGGTCGCTGCGGCTGGCGATGCTGTTGAGGATGCCGCGGCCCTCCAGCTCCGCCATCAGCTCGAGAACCCGCGGGCGGGGCGAGGGCAGCTGCGGCGCCTCCAGGGCGACACCATCCCAGACGGTGTCGTCGAGGTCCCAGGCGACGCACTTGACCTTGGTCATGAGCGCAGCACCCGCCGCATGGTGAGGTGCCGGGGCTCGAAGCCGAAGGCGCGGTAGACCAGGCGCATGGCGGCGTTGTCGACGTGGACGTGGCCGATGACCTCGCCCGCGCCGTGCTCGCGAGCGTGGTCGATGCCTCGCTCGAAGAGCAGCTGGGCGAGGTCGCCGTCGCGATCCTCGGGCGCGACCGCCAGGGAGCGGAACTGCGCGTACTGCGCGCCGGTGGTGAAGTTCTTGTTGATGGAGACCCACAGCCAGCCGGCGACCCGGCCCTCCTCCACGGCGACGAGCATGCCCGAACCATCGCGGGACATGGCACGTTCCAGGCGGTTCCGGTGAGTGGCGGGATCGACGATCGCGTCGTCAGCGAACGAGATGCGGGCGATCTCCACCTCGAAGTCGGCGAGGGCGTCCAGGTCCCCCTCCTCTGCAAGCCGAATCGTGTACCTCGACAGCGTCGCCATCCTCTCTAAGTGCCTGAGCGCGCCCACGATACCAGCCGGTACCCTCCTGTCGGTGGGCTGGCGGGCGGCGGGGCGGTGAACGCGGACAGGACAGGGCGGTCTCGTAGTGGACGGACGGTCATGCTCATCCTTCCCCACCCTGACGACGAGTGCCGCGCCGCCGGGGCGATCCTCGCCGCCAAGAGGGCGGGCCATCGCGTCGTCCTGGCGACGATGACCGGCGGCGAGGAGGGCGAGATCCACCACCTTCCCGAGGAGAGGGTCCGACCCCAGCTGCGCGCGTATCGCAGGCGCGAATGGAACGCTTCCTGCAACGCCCTCGGCGTCGATCGGAGGCTGATGCTGCCGTACCGCGACTCCGGCATGTGGGGAGCGACGGGCAACGACCACGAGGAGAGCCTGCTCTCGGCGCGGCTCGACCACGCCGCCCGGCGGATCTGCGACCTGATCATCGATGAGCACCCCGACGTGCTCGTGTGCGACGCCGAGAACGGAACGTACGGGCATCCGGACCACGAATCCACGCACGACATCGTCCATCGTGCCCTTCACCTGCTGCCGCCCGGCCGTCGCCCGGCCAAGGCCTACCACCATGTCATCGACAGGGCCCAGCTCAACAGCGTGGTCGACGACTACTGCACCGCGCATCCGGGCGCGCCGCGGCCCGCGCTGGAGATGGCCGGGCAACCTCGGGACCTGATCACGACCGAGCTGCACCTGACCGACGAGGACCTCCACCTCAAGTGGATGTCGCTCGGCGCCTATGTCACCCAGAATCCGGCCAACCTGTCCGACGCCTTGCACTACTGGTTCATGCGCCTTGGCGACCGCGAGCAGTACCAGCTCTTCGACAATCGCCTCGGCATCGACCCCACCGGCCTGACGCCGTGCCGCGAGACGGACCTGTTCACCGGTATCGTCCCGCTCCCGCCGGCGCTCTCCCGGCGCCGGAGGTGGCTGGGCCCGGAGGCTCAGGGGCCGGCCATCCCCTGAGGGCGGCCCTCAGGCCGACCCCAGGTCGCGCAGCGCGTCCTCGATGCCGCGGTGGAAGGTCGGGTAGGCGTAGATCATGTGGCGGAGGGTGGCGACGGGGACCTCGGTACGGACCGCCAGCGCGAGCATGGAGAGGACCTCGCCGCCCGTGGGCCCGACCGAGGTGGCGCCGACGAGCACGCCACGCGACCGGTCCTCGACCAGCTTGATGAAGCCCTCGTTGCCGACCCCGTGGATGAAGCCGCGAGCCGAAGATCGGACCTGGGCGATCCCGGTGCGGATGTCGAGCGACTTCTCCCTGGCCGCCGCCTCGGTCATGCCCACCGCTCCGACCTCGGGGTCGGTGAAGGAGACTCTGGGCACCGCGCGGTAGTCGGCGCCGGGCCCCTCCTCGCCTCGGATGTCGGCGGCGGCGATCCCGGCGTGGTACATCGACATGTGGGTGAACATGCCGTGGCCGGTGATGTCCCCGATCGCCCACAGGCCGGGACCCGCTCGCATGTGGCCGTCGGTCTCGACGAAGCGGGCCTTGGGATCGAGGCCGACCGACTCCAGACCGAGGTCACCGAGGTTGGTCCGCCTGCCGGTGGCGACCAGGAGGCGGTCGGCGACGACCTGCTCGCCACCCTCCAGCTCGACGGCGGTGCCGCCGCCCTCGGCGTGGACCCGCACCACCCGGGCGCTGGTGCGGACGACCAGGCCCTCGTGGCCGAAGACGTTCGCGATCAGCTCGCCGGCCTCCGGCTCGTCGAACGCCATCAGCCGGTCGCCGGCCTCCACCACCGTGACCCGGACGCCGAATCGGGAGAAGACGTGGGCCAGCTCCACGCCGATGGAACCGCCGCCGAGGACGATCATCGAGGCGGGCAGCGTCTCCGCCTTGATCGCCTCCCGGTTGGTCCAGTAGGGGACGTCGGCGAGGCCTGGGATCGGAGGCACCGCCGGCCGCGTCCCGGTGTTGAGGACGACGCCGACCGAGGCGTCGAAGACGCGATCGCCGACGGTGACCTGGCGCTCGCCGCTGAGCCGGCCGTGGCCGCGGACGAAGATCCCGCCCTTGGCCTCGAAGCGCTCGACCGCGGCCTTGTCGTCCCAGTTGTCGGTCGCCTCGTCGCGGATGCGCCGCGCGACCGGGGCCCAGTCGGCCTCGATCGTGCTGCTGCCGGCATGGCCGGGGATTCGCCGCCCCTCGGCGAGCATGTTGCCGGCACGGATCATCATCTTGCTGGGGATGCACCCGAAGTAGGGGCACTCGCCGCCGAGCAGCCTGCTCTCGACGCCGACCACGCGCATGCCGCCCTGGGCCAGGGAACCGGCGAGGTCCTCACCTCCCGGGCCCATACCGATGACGACGACGTCCACCTTCTCGCTCATTGACGACCTCCTCGTTGGGACGGCACCGACGCGTCCAGTCTGCCGGTTGGAGGCCGCTCGCGGACGTCAAAGAACGCCCCGCGCCTCCGGCGGCCGCCGAGAGACCGGACCCTAGAATCGACTGGTGGCGTACAAGCGACCCTCGGACGACGTGGCCCGCCTCCTGGGAGCGGCACCGACCCCGGTCACCATCCCCAGCTACGACCGCAGCCGGCTGGCGCTGGTCGAGCATGAATCCAACCCGCCGCTGACCCTGCTCGCGCGGCCGTACCTGCGCCTGGCCGGGGTCAGGGTCGATCCGGGCACCGGAGGCCTCCGCCGCACCGGTCGGATCGCGGCGATCAGAGTGCTCGACGTCGCCGGTGGCGAGGAGGTCGGCATCGCCCTGCCCGACGGCTCCTTCGGGCTGCCCACCTGGTCTCCGGACGGGCGCCGCCTGGCCCTCACCCGCCACCGGGACGGGGGCAAGGAGGTGTGGGTGGCCGACGCCCTCGACGGCTCGATGCGGCGGATCGAGGGCCTGCTCGTCGCCGACACGCTGGGCTCGGTGCAGCGTTCCGGCCAGCCCGTGTCGCGACTCCGCTGGACAGCGGAGGGGATGCTACTGACGACGGCGCTGGTCTCATCCCGGCTGGAGCCCGCTCCCGAGGTGCCGCCCTCGCCTCGCGAGGAGGAGAGCTCCGGCAAGCGTTCGCAGATGGCGACCTTCCAGGACCTGCTCACCGACGACGCCGACGACGCCCGGTTCGAGCACTACGCCACCGCTCAGCTGGTGCGGGTCGACCCCGACTCGGGTGCCGTCGAGAGGCTGGGCGAGCCGGGCATGATCCATCGCTTCGAGCCATCGCCGGACGGCCACCACCTTCTCGTCGAGCGGATCCGGCCGCCGTTCTCCCACCGCGTGCCGTGGGAGCTCTTCGCCCGGACGGCGGAGGTGTGGGACCGAGACGGCGTGCTGCTCCGGGTGCTCGCCGACCTGCCCGTCGCCGACGAGGTGCCGCGGCACGGTGTGCCCGCCGGTGCCCGCTCGGTCGAGTGGCAGGCGAGCGTCCCCTCGACGCTGGTGTGGGCCGAGGCTCTCGACGGCGGCGATCCGACCGTGCGCGCCTCCCATCGCGACCGGCTGATGAGGTGGCGGGCGCCCTTCGAGGCGGAACCGGAGGAGGTCATGCGGATCGAGCACCGTCTGACCGAGCTCGACTGGCTGGCCGAGGGCGAGCGGGTGCTCCTGAGCGAGTGGGATCGCGACCGGCGCTGGCGCCGCACCTGGCTGCTCGCCCTAGACGCCCCCGACTCGGGCCGCCTTCTCTTCGACCTCAGCGTCAACGACGCCTATGCCGACCCGGGGACGCCGCTCGGACGCCGGCTGGTCTCGGGGCATCGCGTGGTGCACGAGGAGGACGGCTCCATCCTTCTCGCCGGCGAGGGGGCGAGCCCGGAGGGTGAGCGGCCCTTCCTCGACCGGCTCGACCTCGCCTCCGGCGAGAGAACCCGCGTCTTCCGGAGCCCGGCCGACGCCCACGAGCACGTCGTCGCCGTGCGCGAGGCGCTGGACGACGGGATCGTCATCCAGCGGCAGACCCGGACCGAGCCGCCGAACCTCGTTCTCGCCGGCCCCGGCGAGCGGCGGCGGCAGCTGACCCACCATGCCGATCCCCACCCCCGGCTCAGCGGCGCCGAGAAGCGGATCCTGCGCTACCGGCGCGACGACGGAGTGCCGCTGAGCGGCCTGCTCGAGCTGCCTCCCGGCTGGAAGCCGGGCGACGCGCGGCTGCCGGTGCTGCTGTGGGCCTATCCGGTCGACTACGCCGATCCTGACACCGCCGGTCAGGTGCGGGGATCCGAGCGGATGTTCACCCGTCTCGAGGGGGCGTCGCCGCTCTGGCTCCTCCTCCGGGGCTGGGCGGTCTTCACCGCGGCGATGCCGGTCGTCGGCGATCCCGAGAAGATGAACGACACCTTCGTCGAGCAGGTGGTGGCGTCGGCGCGGGCCGCGATCGACACACTCGACGCCGAGGGCGTCGCCGATCGTGGCCGTATGGTCGCGAGCGGCCACAGCTACGGCGGCTTCATGACGGCTACGCTTCTGGCCCACAGTGAGCTCTTCGCCGCCGGCATCGCCCGCAGCGGGGCCTACAACCGCAGCCTCACCCCGTTCGGCTTCCAGACGGAGCGCCGCTCCTACTGGGAGGCGCCCGAGGTCTACCACCGCGTCTCGCCGTTCGCCCACGCCGACCGGATTCGCCGGCCCCTGCTTCTCATCCACGGCGCCGACGACTCCAACTCGGGCACCTACACAATCCAGTCAGAGCGCCTCTTCCAGGCGATCCAGGGCACCGGCGGCACCGCTCGGCTCGTCCTCCTCCCCCACGAGGACCACGGCTACCGGGCCCAGGAATCGATCCTCCACGTGATCGAGGAGACCTTCGAATGGGTCGGCCGCCACGCGGGAGCCGGCGAGACCGTGGCGAGCGCCGCCCCCTGATCGCAGCGACGTCGGACGTTCTACAGCCGAAAGGTTCCGGACCGGCTCGCCGGACCGGAAGAATGGACGCAGACCCCGGCCGATCGAAGCTCATCAGGGAGGCAGGCGAGATGGCGGTGATGCAAGCGACGGGATCGGTGAGCATCTGGCGCGGTTCACACCCAACCTGGCGCACAGTCTGGGCGGCGCTCGTGGCGGCGTTCTGGGTAACGATCCTTGTCGGGGTGATCGGCGGCTTCATCCTCCACTGGACGTGGACCGGTTTCGTCACCAACGGGAATCTATGGGACTGGGTACAGCTGCTGAGCGCTCCGATCTTCGTGACCGCCCTCCCCTTCATCTTCCACGGGCCGGCGGCGCCCAAATCCACTCCCACTCCCGCCGCGACCGTCCGCGAGCAGCCGTCGGTTCTCGCCACGTATCAGGACCACATCCTCGACCTGCTGCTGGGGAATGAGCTCGCCACGTCGCCACCCGGGACCGCCGTCCGCGAGGTGGCGAGGGCGAGGACGCTGATCGTGCTGCGTGCGGTCGGACCGGCGGACAAGGGCGCTGTCGTCCAATTCCTGCACGACGCTGACCTGATCGATCGCGGCACGCGTGTCATCGACCTCGGGCATGCCGACCTTCACGGCGCCGACCTCCATGAAGCCCGGATTCACGCCGCCGACCTCAGCGGTGCTGATCTCAGCGGGGCCGACCTTTCCGGCTGCGACCTGAGCGACGGAAGCCTGGCGGAGACGGAGCTGGCGGGTGCGAACCTGCGGGGTGCTGATCTGCGCGGCTGCGAGATGCCCGCAAGCTCGCCTTCCGGCGGGTGAGTGGGCCGGGCTCTCCGATTCAGCGACGTTCGGCCGACGTGATCGACGGCTTCCCCATCCATCAGCTATGCCAGCCGTGGTCCGTCCACCGGCGGACGTGTGAGAGCACCCCCCGTCTCCATCGTGGGCCGGTGGCAGCCGTCGCCCAAGCCGCGACCTCTCACGCGTCTGTCACGATCGTGGCCATGAACCAGGGGGAGCACAGCCGGCGCACACGCGAGGTCCAAGACCCCGCTACGGCTGACGCCAGCAACCGGCCGACGAATGCCCATTGACGCAGGGACGGGAAAAGGACATCGTTGGCCTCGGAGGTGCTGGCAATGAATGGTCTCGTGGGCGATTATCCACTCACGCTGCAACACCTGCTCTGGCGCGGAGAGCGTCTCCACACGCACAAGGAGATCATCACGCGGCGGGAGCAGGGGATCCACCGGATCACCTACCCGGCGATGATCCAGCGAGCCGCCCGGCTCGCCGGAGCGCTCCGCCGGCTCGGTATCGGGCCCGAGGGCAGGGTCGGATCGCTGGCCTGGAACAACTGGCGCCACATGGAGCTGTACTACGCCGTGCCCTGCATGGGCTCGGTGCTGCACACGCTCAACGCCCGGCTTCACCCCGACCAGCTGGCCTACGTCATCGAGGACGCGCAGGATCAGGTCATCGTCGTCGACCGGAGCATGCTGCCGGCGCTGGAGCGGATCCGCGACCGGATCCCCGGCGTGCGCCAGATCGTGGTCATGAGCGACGATCGCCAGCCTGGCCTGGAGGGCGCGCTCGACTACGAGGACCTGATCGAGGGCGAGTCCTCAGAGTTCGCCTGGCCCAACCTCGACGAGCGCCAGGCCTGCACCATCTGCTACACGTCGGGCACCACCGGCAACCCCAAGGGAGTGCTCTACTCCCACCGCTCGCAGCTCCTCCACGCCATGGCCGCGCTGGCCGCCGACCTGGTCTCCGTCAGCGAGCAGGACGTGATCCTCCCGGTCGTGCCGATGTACCACGTCAACGCCTGGGGCCTCCCCTACGCCGCCGGGCTGAGCGGTGCCAACCTCGTCTTCCCCGACCGTTTCCTCGCCGACGGCCAGGTCCTCTGCGAGCTCACCAACGACGAGAGGGTCACGATCCTGGCCGGTGTCCCGACGATCTGGATGGGCCTGCTCCAGTACCTCCGCCAGTCCGGGAAGCGCCTCCCCACGGTGCGCTTCGTGCTCTGCGGAGGCTCGGCCGCGCCGCCGGTGCTGATCGAGGGCATGGACCAGGTCGGGCTCACCATCCTCCACGCGTGGGGCATGACGGAGACGTCGCCCCTGGGTTCGGTGGCGAGGGTCGGAAGCTGGATCCCGGAGGGCACGACCATGGCCGCGCGCCTCAGCCAGGGGCGCGCCGGCGCCCTCGTCGAGGTCCGCCTGGCCGACCTCAGCAGCGACTCGGAGGTGCCCTGGGACGGCGAGTCGATCGGCGAGCTGCAGTGCCGGGGCCCCTGGGTCGCCAGCGCCTACTACAAGCACGCCGGACCCGACCGCTTCACCGACGACGGCTGGCTTCGCACCGGCGACGTGGCGTCGATCGACCCCGACGGCTACATCCGGCTGGTCGACCGGACCAAGGACGTGATCAAGTCCGGCGGCGAGGGGATCAGCTCGGTCGAGCTGGAGGGGCTGATCATGGCCCACCCCAAGGTCAGGGAGGCGGCCGTCATCGGCCTGCCCCACCCCAAGTGGTCGGAGCGGCCTGTCGCCTATGTCGTCGCCGGCGACGACGGCCCGCCCAGCGCCGAGGAGCTGCGCGAGTTCCTCGAGGCCAAGGTGCCGCGCTACTGGCTTCCGGACGAGATCCGCTTCATCGACGAGGTGCCCAAGACCTCGGTCGGCAAGTTCGACAAGCGCGCCCTGCGCGAGGACGCGGTCCCGCTGACCGGGGTCTGACCGGCGGCGGGGCAACGGCGCCCCGCCTGGAGGATCAGAGGCCGAGGAGGCCCAGCAGGCCGCCGAGAAGACCGCCCACGAGACCACCCGGCGTCGGTGCCGGGGAGGTGGGGCTCGGTGTCGGCGTTGGTGCCGCGGACGGTGTCGGCGTCGGCGTGCTTGCCGTCGTCGCGCGGCTGCCCGCGGAGACCGGAGGCGAGGTCTGCCCGGTCGGGGCCTCGGCGCCCGCCACCAGCGCCGAGGGCGTCGGCGAGTGGATCGGCGTGGCCGCCGGCTGCGGCGTCGAGCGGTGCAGCGTGGCCGGGGCCGCCGTCGGGGTCGGCGTGCTCGCCGGCGCCGTCGTCGCCGCCGGCGCGGGAGCTCGGGACCCGGCGCCGGTCAGGCTGGCCGTGTTCGGCGTCTGGTCGGTGGAGAGCATGGCCCAGGCGAGGCCGGCGACGACCATCCCCGCCACGCCCAGGGCGACCGGGATCTTGGCCCTGGCCAGACCTCGCCGGCGACGCACCCAGTGGCCGCGGCGCTGCTCCAGCCCGGCGACGTCGCTGATCGCAGGGATCACCCACGCCGGGAACTCGCGGTCCCCGCGGCGCCAGGCTTCGAGCTCACTGGCGGGGATGGCGACATCGATGGCGTCGTCGAACAGCTCAGAGAGCTCGGCGCTGGTCAGGCCGGAGGCGTCGCAGGCCTCGTCAAGGCTCCGGGCGATGCGGGCCTGATAGGGATTCGACGGTCCCGAACCGCCGGGCGGGCGCGAACGATCGCGCGCGAAATTATAGGTCTGCATATGA